>JAADFS010000134.1 GCA_013152795.1 Deferribacteres bacterium | reverse complement strand
CGCCCTGTGACATCTGCTGGGAGCTGGCGCTCAGTTGCTGGCTGCCTGATGCCACGTTGTCCGATGCCGCCTTTACATCCCCCACGATCTCACGAAGTCTTGCCGCCATGTTCCCCAGTACCCTGGACAGGATCCCGACCTCGTCCTTCTGGTCTATATCCATACGGGTGGTGAGGTCCCCTTCGGCAATGTCTGTTGCAAACTTCACCCCCCTCGACAGGGGACCGGTGATCCCTCTCGTGATGACTATCCCCAGAAATACGCCTATCAGTATGGAGAATGACGCCACGCCAAGGAGCATGGTTACGGCGCTCTTTTTGGTGGCATCGCCGTCTTTTATGGCCTCATCCATCTCCTCCCCGGCAAGTTCCTGGACCTTTGTCAGCAGGATGTGTGCTTCCTCTCCGAGCTTGTCCAGCTCTTCCATGTCTTTTTCACTCTCCAGGGCCTTCTCAATGGTCGCGCGGTGAGCCGCCATAAGGATACCTGCTTTCTCTTTGTAATCATCGTAGTTCTTCGCCAGCTCCTTTACAGCGTCACGAATGTCCTTGTTGTCGGTTGCAAAGATCGTTCTGCCGTCTATGACGCCGCCGTTGAGGATCGCCGAGACGTTCTTATAGAATTGAGATTCCCGCTCGCTGTGCTTCTTTTTTATCCTGTCCAGTTCCTTTAAGTCACGTTCCTGGACATATTCTTCAAGGGCTATACGGCTCTGCGCCATTATTATCTTCAGCTCGTTTGCCATGTCGGCCAGAGGTACCTCTTCCCGCAGGATCGCCCTTGCCTTACTGCCGAGATTGGCTTTTTTGGCTCTTTTGTCAATCTCGGCGGATATCATCTCCTCCACCACCCCTGCGTCAGCGTATACCTCGTTGTAGATTTCTTCGGTTTCTGCCATGACCTTGTCGGTTCTTGCCTTTTCATTTAACAACTCTCTGCCTGACTGCATAAGCTCCATTGCTGCAGCCTGAAATTTTTTGTTGTGCATCTCATCTGCCTTACGCACCATGTCAGCCAGTTTTTTATTGTCTGTTTTTATGACCGTTGTTCCGTCTTCGAGCCTCGCACCTTCCAGGACGGCTTCTGTAAGGCGGTCAAAATCTGCTACTGACTGATTGTAGTTTTTCTCTATGCTGTCGAGCATTTTTTCATTGTCTGTGGCGATCGCTGCAGAGGCGCTCTTGAATTTTTCCATTGCGTCTTTTGCCATCATGAGCGCCATTTTCATACGGCTTGCCACCTCCACCACCGGGGCGTCTTTCTGGCCTACAACGAAAAGGTCGTGGCCTACCTCCTGAATTCCGTTAAAGCCCACGAAACTCGATGTTGCTATCAGGACAAGCATGCTCCCGAAACCTACGGCCAGTTTTTTCCCTATCTTGAGATCCTTCCATCTCATAGTTTTCATCCTCCTCTTCTGAGTTTTATGTGTCGCATGGTTCGACAGTTTCCATCTCTTGAAAAAGATGCTGGCTGCCCCCGTGGTCAACTCAAATAGAGCAGCCACAGATGAGAACAGGCCATACATTATTGCCCTGCAAAGGCTACCTCTCTTTCCATATTCTGTACCAACCGTGGAACATCCAGAATAAGGGCCACCCTTCCGTCACCCAGGATGGTGGCGCCTGAGACACCTTCCACATCCTTGTAAACCCTCCCCAGGGTCTTGATTACCGTCTGATGTTCGCCTATTACGTGATCGACCACAAGGCCGATACGGCGGCCTTCTATCCTGGTTATAACGATCTGTTCAATCGGGGGTTTGTCCCCGTTTATCATGAAACGCTCCCGCAGGCTTATATAGGGAACTATCTCACCCCTGACATTCGATATGCGCCTGCCGTTGCCCTTTGACGCAGCATCGCGGCTCAGCTCCACGCATTCCTCTATAATTGAAAGGGGTATCACAAAGACCTCTTCCGCGATCTTGACCAGTAGGCCGTCTATGATTGCCAGTGTGAGGGGAATCTTCAGTGTCACCGTTGTACCGATATTCTTCCGGCTGCTTATTTCTATGGAGCCCCTCAGCGCCTCTATGCTGCGTTTTACCACGTCCATGCCGACACCACGGCCGGAGAGACTGGTTATCTTCCGGGCCGTGGAGAATCCGGGCTCGAAGATAAGGGCGAAGGTGTCCTTTTCGGAAAGTTCTGCGTCAGGGTCTATCAGGCCTTTTTCCGCTGCCCTTGTACGTATTGCCTCCGGGTCAAGGCCGGCTCCGTCGTCCGTTATCTCTATCAGGACATTGGCGCCTGAATGTCTTGCCGACAGATGCAGCATCCCGGCCCGTGGTTTTCCCATCGGCTCCCGCACTTCAGGAGGCTCGATGCCGTGGTCTATGCTGTTTCTGATCATATGTACGAGGGGGTCATTGAGCTTGTCTATTACGGTCTTGTCCAGTTCTGTGTCCGCCCCCTCGGTTGACATTTCGACTTCTTTGCCTGTTTCCGCCGAGAGATCACGCACCAGCCGCTTGAATTTGTTGAACATTGTTCCGATGGGCACCATGCGGACACTCATGGTGTTGTCACGAAGATATTCAGTCAACCGTTCGACCTCCTCGGAGATCGACAGCAACTCGGGGTCGTTCCTCAATGCGGATGTCCGGGTAAGCCGCGCCTGCACGGTTACGAGCTCTCCGACGAGATTGACGAGGCGGTCTAACTTGTCCGATGACACCCTGATGCTCGATACAGTTTCACTCCTCTGGTATTTCTCCTGTACTTCCCTGACGTGGCGCTGTTCGGTAAGGGCGGATTCAACCTTTCCGGTATCGACCAGATCGGCGTCAACCAGCAATTCACCGATCCGTTTCTGCCGGCTGAGCACCTTCTGGAGGTCGTCGGGGCTTACATCTCCGCGTTCAACGAGGATATCTCCAAGTTTCTTATGACTGCTTGTCGGCTTGTCATCAATGATATCTATGATGTCGATCTTTAAGTCACTGCCGTCTTCGATAAATTCAAAAACCTCTTTAACTGCATTGATGCCCTGATCAGTGGTCAGGACGGCATCCCAGTATGTATAGCAGTGCTCGGGATCAATGTCATTGAGCACGGGGATTTCTTCTTTCTGCGCTACAATCCTGCATTCACCGAGTCCCCGCAGGTCATCCAGTATAAGCAATGGATTTATTCCTCTCATGAAGATATCACCAGGAGGTCGGAAGCGGATCCTGCAGGTTATGCTTTTGCCCTCGTGAAGTGATGCCGGATCATCCTCTTCAGAGGATACCGCACGTGCGGCATCAAGCTCTTTCTTGTCAGGGGACAGTTTCTGAAGGGATGCTATAATTTCCTGTGCCCTTTTGGGGTCTGCCGGATGACCGGTGCCTGCGGCATTAAGCATCATCTTGACATGATCGCCGGCAGAGAGGGTAAGGTCTATCAGCTCTTTTGTGACGGACATCTCGCCGTTGCGCACAATGTCAAATACCGTTTCCACCTCATGGGTAAACTCGGCGATGTCTTCAAACCCGAACATCGAGCCCGACCCCTTGATTGTATGCAGGGCCCGGAAGATACGTCCTATAAGCTCCATGTCATCCGGGCTTTGCTCCAGATCAAGCAGGGATGTCTCGAGCTCTGCAAGAAGTTCCAGTGCCTCTTCCCTGTATGCATCCTTGTGCTGGTCTGCTGTTGACATGTTGCTTTGCTAAACGCCTCCCCTGGAATAATCGGCCTCTGTCCAGAGGCAGCTCTTGTTGCAGGCTGACGGCTTGCATGCCTCATCCTTTAAATATCCGCTGTCCGTGGCGGCCTTTCTGAATGCCTCCGGACATCCGCCGTCCATCGTAAGACGCCGGTTCAGCTCTGTTGTCGCCAGGTATGCAGAGCAGAGCAGTTGAAGGCAGGACAGGTCCACGTCGGTTACATTTTCGAGGTTCAGTACCAAGTGCCCCGTTTTCTCCAGGGATTCGAGCAGCACGTCTTTAAATACAGCGGCGTTCTGTATTGTCAGCTCACCGTTGATGGTCAGGACTGTTTTGTCTTCTGTCTGCTCCGACTTGTAATCGAACACGTGTCCTCTCCGTTTTTCCGCTTCAATAAGTTACGGTTATCGCATAAACTTCTTTATGACTTCCATGAGCTTTTCAGGGGTGAAGGGTTTTACAATCCAGCCGCTGGCACCCGCTGCCTTGCCCTCCTGCTTCTTGCCCTCCTGTGACTCTGTTGTAAGCATGATGACAGGTGTAAACTTGTGGGCCGGCATGCTGCGCAGTTGTTTTATGAGCTCGATGCCGTCCATATTGGGCATGTTCAGGTCGGTTACCACCATGTCGGCCTTGGTGCCGCTTAATTTGTTCAGGGCATCCTTGCCGTCCGTTGCCGCGATAACTTCGTATCCCGCATCTTTCAGTGCAAAGGTTACAAGTTGCCTCATTGAGGCAGAGTCATCCACTATAAGGATTGTTTTTGCCATATCTCATACCCCGCAGTTTTTTTTGGTGCCCGCTTCGTTTTCAATTGTCTCCCGGAATACCCTTCTCTCCGCTTCCATTGTATACATGTCTTCGAGCAGGCCGCTTACAGCATTTCTTTCTCCCTGCTGTATCTTCCTGCCCATATCGGTTGTGTTTTTTATCATGTCTTCAAGCTCGGATCTGAATGCGAGCAGTGGTTCAATCACATGTTCGATGCGCTGTCTCGTTATGTCCTGAAACTGCATGGAAATGACTATGTCGCTTATGTCTTTTGCAAGGAGTTCGGATTCTTTTGTGAGGTCATCGAGCTGGATTTTCACCCTGCTTATGGTTTCGTCTATCTTTTTCAGTGTGTCTTCCACTACCGCCGCCGCTTCGGTGGAGACGGTGTTGGTCTTTGAAACATTCTTTTCGGTCTTCAGGTAGATTTCCTTTGTATCCGTCTCAATGCGCGTGACGATTTTTCTGATCTCATCCGCTGCCGTATTCGACCTGTCCGAAAGCTTTCTTACTTCATCAGCGACAATGGCGAACCCCCGGCCCTGTTCGCCGGCCCTGGCCGCCTCTATCGCCGCATTCAGCGCCAGTAGGTTTGTCTGTTCCGCAATGTAACCGATCTCATCAACCATTGTCCTCGCATTGCCGGTGGCCTTGATTATCATTTCCATGTCGCCCAGTGTCTGATTGGTGACCGTTGCAGAGCCCTGCAGGCTCTCTATTACGTCGGAGAGTGCCTTTTTGCTCAACTCCGTAAGCGTTTCGTCGCTGTTTCCTCCGTCTCCGGCAAGCTTGATAAATGCATTTGATGCCTCTGATGACTGGTTTCTCGCCCTCTCGACAATATTCATGAAGCGTTCGCCGATATCCATGGCGGCGGACTCAGTCTGCTGCGTCACCTCCTGAAGCTGGTTTACAAATACGGGAATGAGCTGTGATTTTTCATGTAGGGTCTCATGCATGCTCTTTATCACGGCCTCCATACCGGATATATATTCCCTTTTATCGGTATCGAGTCTATCTTCAATGTCTTTTGCGTATTTCCTCATCAGTGCAATACCGGCTGCGGCAGCGGATGAGCTGAGGATTAAAGCGGAAATGATCCTGAAGATATTGTTTTCTATGAACGATGGGATTACGGTCAGCAGGAATATCATTATTATCTTTGCATATACCTTACGGTTAGTTGTCATGCTGTCGCCTCTTTTGCTGAGTCTTTTATACGACCGGATAAGATCAGGAAATATCCGGCTGCATGTATCCTTCTTATCGAGATGAAGAAATTTTTCTACAGAGGGGAAAGCATGTTTTTTGGAGAGAGATTTCCCTGTACCGAGTATAGGGGATTATCCTATACGGCTGTAAACCTTGACATGCATGGACGGTTTGCGGGTTGCGGGGTTGTAAGGCGTGGGATATGCGGAATGGCGGTTTTTTTATGTGCCGTTGATGAGTCCCATCTCAATGGCTTTTACGACGGCATGGGTCCTGCTTACTGCATCAAGCTTCTGCATAATGTTTTTGATATGAAAGTTCACGGTCCTCTCGCTGATGCAGAGGATTACCGATATGTCCCATGAGGTTTTTCCTTTTTTCAGCCATTTGAGCACCTCTTTTTCCCTGTGGGAGAGCTTCCCCGAGGCGGAATGGCGGGTCTGCAGTGCTTCCTTGATATTTAATATGATCTCCTCGTTTTCAAAAGGCTTGGTGATATAGTTGAACGCGCCCATTTTCATTGACTGTACGGCGTCTTTGATATCCCCGTAGCCGGTAAGCATGATGACTATCATGTTCTTGTCCGTCTTCTTGATTTTTTCAAGGACCTTCATACCGTCCATCCCGGGGAGCCTGATATCCAGTAAGACCACGTCCGGTGGAGATTTTGCGATTTCCTTGAGCGCTGTTCTGCCGTTGCCGGCGGTAACTGTCTCGTATCCTTCGGATCTTATAATATCCGAAAGGACGGACTGGATGCCTTTGTCATCATCGATTATCAGAATTTTCCCCATGTCCCGGAATCTGTTCCTTTATGTAAATTATACTTATTATTAAAAAAATTTATTAATTAAATCAACCTTAGAAGTACCACCGTAGCGGGACTGCATTCTCCGGTTGCATTAAAATACTTACAGATGTAGAGGAAAAAACGGAATCATTTAGGCTGTTTTCTGTATGTACTGTATGTCCTGCCTGACGAGGTCCTCAAGTGTTGCATCAAAGTATGCCCTCTTGCAGTCAAGATGATCTATATTTCCATCACGCACATAAGACATATACCTGCACCCCCCGAAACAGAGGGGAAGGTACCCGCACTCCACACACTTTTCGTTCTTCCAGATGCCGGGCTTATATTCAGCCGTGTAATCCCTCACACCATTCCTCAGATCTCCTATACTGAAACCATCCTTGCCTATAAATACAGGGCACTTGTATATAACACCGTCGAAGTTTACAACAAAGGAGTCGGTTATCTCCACCTGGCAGGGGCTGGGAGTGATCTTCGGAGTCCTGTATCCCCTTTTTAATATCTGCTCCCTCAAAGAAGTTCCTGCCTGTATTACCCACGGCTCATTTACGGTCATGGCACCATCCGTATAATCAGCCGCCGTTCTGTCGCCGTCAGCGCGGTTCATCACGGGGTCGAATTTCAACTCGTATATCCTCTCCGGGGTAAGCCCTTCATGCTGCAGATGATCCATGAGCAGGGGGAATTTTTCAAAATTGTCCTTCTGGAAATTGCCGCCCACGGCAACATTGACAATATCACACGTCTCCTTTATATTTTTTATAATTGTGTCAAAGCTGCCGGCACCCGATTTGAAAGGACGGCAGGCGTTATGAGTCTCCGGAGGTCCGTCTATGGTGATCTTAACGCCCTTCAGACCCATTGAAACCAGATCCTCTGCAATCCGCCTCTTAAAGAGGGAGCCGTTTGTGACAAGTGTGAAGGTATACGAAGCGCCTCTGCTTTGTGCAAAGGATTTCATCTCTGCGGAAACGGATTTAATCAGGTCTGTGCTTAACAGCGGCTCTCCACCGTAAAAATCTATGTTCAGTGACTTCTTGCCAGGGGTGAATCTCTCTTTGATGAAAGCCGTCAGGAGGCCGGCTGTCCCATCATTCATGTAGAGTTTGCCCTTCATGCCGCTTTCATAGCAGTATATGCAGTCAAAGTTGCAGTCGAGGTTAAGAATCACGGAGATGTTCAGCCCGGAATTTCTCCTGTTGATCTCCTCCATAAAGCCGGTAACCTCTCTCTTTTCCGTTTCACCGTCCGGTACGACCATGCCGAGCTTCAACAGCATTGCCTCCTTTTCCGGAGACAGCGTGCCTGCGGCAATGGAATCGAACGTCTCTTCTTTCACGAGGACCATCGATGCTTTTTTTGTGGAGTATAGGAGCAGGTAGCCGGGTTTTTTTTCAAAGGGGAATATCTTGATATAACGGGATAGTTTCATTGTGAAATGCTTTAAAAAAAGGGGAGGACATCCTCCCCTTTTTCCGTACTGTCATTACCTTACTGGTGCGGATGCACCTTTGCAACAGGGACCGAGACTTTCCATGTCCGCAATATCAATCCCGCTGTCCAGTATTATAATGTCTTCCCTTTCCATCGTGCCCTCCTTGTTATTGTAGAGATTACCCCCACGGCCTGCGGGGGTATACACTATTACGGCCGGTTTTGTCAAAAACTTAACCTCACCCCTGCCTCTACCCATCTGCGGGGGTTTTTTCGCTGGTCCAGGGTGTAATGGGAGCCATTGAAGATATTGTGGACAGTCAGGAAAAACTTGCTGTTCATTGCATCGGTGGAGTAAATTGTTTTGTTGAGATTTAACTCCCATATAAATGTATTGTATTTTGCCTTATCCTCACTTGGGCGGTCCCACCATATATAGTTGCCGGCAAGCTGAGCTGATAAGGAGCTGTTGTCGTCATACCTGACGGCCAGATTGCAGGCATAGTTGTCTTCAGATGTCGTTTCTTCAAGATAAAGCCTTTTGTGGACATATGCAAATCCGGTTTTAAGAGAGATATTATTGAATGGTACCGTCTTTATGTCAAGTTCCATACCGTCACGTTTTATATTGCCCTCGTTGACATATAATGCGTTTTCAGTAGGCGGCGCAGCATCCACAAGGGCGTCCTTCATGTTATGGTGAAAGACGGCGGCCTTGACATGGAAGTAGTCTGATACCCACGATTCCACACCCGCCTGGTAAGACCATACCTTCTCGGGTTTCAAGTCCGGATTCGGATCAATGTACAGTGCGCCTGAGGTATATATCAGAAGAGGTATGGTAAATCCTCTTGCCACGGATGCCCTGAGGATCGTCTGCCTGCCGAGCTTGTATGTCGCTCCAAGGCTTGGGCTCATAAAATCCCCGCTGACATTATTGTGGTCAAGCCTGATGCCCGGTGTGATGGAGAATCTGCCGACGGTTATCGTGTCATTGGCGAAGACAGCCCACTTTTCTATTCCGGGGGTTGTTCCCGAGGTTCCCGGCGCTCCAAATGACTGGAGAAACCGTCCGGCCGTAATCGTCTGATCGAGATGTCCGTCGCTGATGTCAGCGCCTACAACCGCTGTATGCATCTTGTCTCTCCAGATAAACTTGCCGCTGCCCCCTGTGGTATCTTCGTCATAGACGGCATCCATGTACAGATCCCCTGTGCTGAGTTCATTGTTGTTCTGTACAAACTTCTGTTTCAGGGTATAAACAGACGCCTCGAAGCTGAGGAATTCAGTAATATCGGCTGAAAGGGATGCCGTTGCAAAAAAGGCACGGCTTAAGGCCGTGGATGTCAGGTCGAGAGCCGGCAGGTCCCCGTAATTTATGCGTGGTTCAGTGTAACCGGCGGTCAGCATGAAGTGTGTGCCCTGGGAGACGGGAATATTGATCTTTGAGTAGAAACTGTTGCTTTTGAAATACCGCTCGTCTCTCAGGCCCCTGGAATACTGCCTGCCTGCATGCAGGTAATAGCCAACATTCCCTGCCTTGCCCGAGACTTCAATGCTGTAATCCTGCGTGTCTCTTTCGCCGTATGAAGCGCTGACCATGCCGCCGGGCCTGGTCCTGTTTCCCGCGTCCTTTGTAACGACATTTATCACGCCTCCGAGGGATGAGCCCCACGATGATGATGCAGGCCCTTTGATAATCTCGATATGCCGGATTATTTTTACAGGAATTGAATTGACCAGGGGTTTCCCGTTGTTCATCAAATTCCACGGCATGCCGTCTATCAGCAGCAATACGTGATTTTCGTCAGAGCCCTGGATGTATATATTGGCATCGCTCCCGAAATCATGCCCGAAAAACTCAACAAACAGGCCTGTCGCCCTTTCCAGTACCTCGGCAAGCGTGTGGGCATTCATCTCTTCTATCTCCTTTGCAGTAATCACAGTAATATTCTCTGCAACCTGTGAGACGGGTTTCGGCGTCCTGGTAGGCGTAACAACAAGCTCGTCTTCCTTGTAGAACATACGGAGAATCCTCATCTCTTCCTCGGACTGCGCAAAGGCGAATGAGACGGAAAACAAAAGGTTTAATATTAAAAATATTAAAAAAAAGCTCGGGACTCCGGTTTTCATGGCGTATCCATGTACCAATGGTCTGATTTTTTATTGCCGGTTGACGATTTCCCGGGTTGTCACATACAGAGCGCCCCCCGGAATTTCTTCCTGTCTGCAGAAGGATTCCCCGCTCCCGGCAATGCCTTATCAGGTGATGGATTTCCTCGTAAAGCTTCTCCTGACAAGTATTTCAGTGAAAAATCGCTCTGTAGACCCTCAGTTGCATTTTAATTGCGCCTGAACATGACAGGCAAAAATACATAATACAAGTAGACATAGAACAAGTATATTATATAATAAAAAAATTCGGGAAAATAAATCCCGGTTGATGTTACCATTTTATAATGATTCGGGCTACAGTTTTTTTTAAAAGTAAGGCAGGTGTGGGCCAATGCCACGGAAGTCACAGGCGGAAGGTCTTTAAGAGACGGGGGATAAGGGGATTTGTGTGCAATGCGCTCATTATACTGGCTGTGTTATTCTGCCGTGATATAGCCGTTGCCGCTGATATTATCGCCGTGCAGAGCATTAATATCAAGCCGTACAATGATGCGCTGCATGGATTTAAAGAGGCCTGCAATTGCAATGTCAAACAGTTTTTCGTATCTGACCGGCGAGGAGAGGATATCGTAAGGGCTGTCCGGAAGACACACCCCGCGGTCATTCTTGCAATAGGGATTGATGCGCTTAACAGGGTTAGGAGCATAAGAGATGTGCCCATCGTCTACTTCATGATTCTCAATTCTCCGGCTGCTGTCCCTGATGATAATATTACAGGTGTCAGCCTGTATATTAATCCGGAGAAACAGTTGTCCCTTTTAAGAAAGGCTCTGCCGGATGTCAACAGGATAGGGCTGTTATATGATCCGGCAAGGACGGGGGATTTTGTAAGGAGGGTCCGGGCCGCCGCTGAGAAAGCAGGAACTGTATTGATTGCAAGAGAGATTCATAGTCCGAAGGACGTCCCTGTGCAGTTACAGGGTTTAAAGGGAAAGATAGACGCCTTCTGGATGCTGCCGGACATTACCGTTGTCACTCCCGACACAATCGAGCTCCTGTTCCTTTTTTCCTTTGAGAACAGGATACCGGTAATTACATTTTCGGATAAATACCTTGAGATGGGGGCATTGATATCGTTTGATATCGATGCCGCCGACATAGGCATGCAGGCATGGGAGATAACCGAGAGGATTTTGTCGGGGACGGATATAAGAAAAATTAAAGAAGTGGATGCGAGAAAGGCAATTGTGACGATAAACCGCAAGACGGCCAAGAAGCTGGGGGTAACCGTGTCCGGCCGATTTCTCAACAAGGCTGGACCGGTTGAAAGGTGAAACCATGCAAGGCCTGTCGAGCATCCCAGGAGCCATATGAGATTCTTAAACTTTCTGAAATACAACCGTGAAAGTTTCGGTGCAAAGATATTCTACCTTTTTACGATCTTTCTGGTGACTTTCTATGTCGCCTTCACGGGCTTCTTTATCTATTACCAGAGCAAGACGCTCAAGCAGAATCTCATATATGAGGGAAAAGAGTTCGCAAAACATCTTGCCCAGAGTGCAAGGCTCGGTGTGTTTGCAGAGAGTGAGGATCTGCTCAAGGACCCGGTTGAAGCCATTATGCAGAGCAAGGGAGTGATACTGGTACAGGTCTTCAGTCTCGACGGCAGGGAACTCAGGGCACTGAAAAGGGCGGAAAAGGCGGGAGCGCCGTCCTTCAGGGATGAGCGGCTCTTTACCGAGGAGAAAATAATCGATATGTTCGGAAAATCCAGGTCACCGCTGTATTTTGAAGGACGTGACAGGATCGAATTCTGGTCGCCCGTTGTATCCGGCGAGGCATATTCCGCTGAAGGATACTCTGAAGAAGAGGCACTTTTCTTTGAAGAGGGTGCAAAGGGTAAAAAAGGTAATATAATCGGCCTTATCAGGATTATATTCACTACAGAGCACATGAAGAACAGCCTGAAAGACCTGCTCCTGAAAAGTATTTTTGTCCCCGTTATTTTCATAATTCCCGGATGGATCATTGCTTACTTTATAGTCAGGGGGATAACGAGGCCACTCGGCAAGCTGACCGAAGGCGTCAAGGCGATAGAGACCTCCGGGTCTTTCAGGAAGATACCGGTTGAGACAAAGGATGAGATAGGCAGGCTGGCAACAGCATTCAATGATATGGCAGAATCACTGCAGAAAAGAGAGGTGGAAAAGCAGCAGCTTGAAGAACAATTGAGACATTCACAGAAAATGGAGGCTATCGGAACCCTTGCCGGCGGCATAGCCCATGACTTCAACAATACACTCAGCACAATATTAGGCTATGCGCACCTGTTACAGAAGAGAATCGACAAGGAAGACCCGGCAAGCAGGTATCTGGACCATTTGCTGTCATCCGCCAGAAAGGCGGCGGTCTTCATACAGAGCCTTCTTACATTCAGCAGAAAAGAGGTTTACAATCCCAGTCCGGAGAATCTCAATGATATTATCAGAAATGCAAAAGGGATTCTGGAGAGGTTTCTTGGTGAGGATATAGACCTGAAGGTCGAGCTCTCAGAGGAGGACCTGATTATAATGACCGATGCCGGCCAGATAGACCAGGTACTGATGAATCTCGCCACAAACGCAAGGGATGCCATGCCCGAAGGCGGCTCGCTGACGATAACCACGAGTTCCGCTGAGCCTGATAAGAAATTCCTGTTGTCCTCCGGCGGAGAACAACGCGGCAGGTTTGCAATGATAACTGTTACGGATACAGGAAGAGGCATGGACGAACATGTTAAAGAGAGGATATTCGATCCGTTTTTTACAACCAAGGAAATCGGCAGGGGAACAGGACTCGGGCTTTCCATGGTATACGGCATAGTCAAGCAGCACAAGGGCTATATAGATGTTATCACCAAACCGGGCATGGGAACAACGTTTAAGATATATCTTCCTCTCAGCGGGCCGGTGGATGAAAAAAAAGAAACAGAGACCCTGACAATGCCCAGGCGCGGCTCCGAAACAGTGCTTGTAGCGGAAGACGATGAAGACCTCAGGAGGCTTACTGCGGTTATACTCGAAAAGAACGGTTACAATGTCATAGAGGCAGTAAACGGAGAGGACGCCGTCCGGAAATTCATGGAAAAGAAGGACGAAGTTGAATTCCTCCTGCTCGATGTGGTCATGCCCGTGAAAAACGGCAGGGAGGCATATGAAGAAATAAAGACTATAAAACCCGGTATAAAAGTGCTCTTTACGAGCGGTTATTCCATCGAGGAGCTGAACAGGAAGGGGGTCTATGAAGAGGGGATAAATTTTCTGTCGAAACCGTTACTGGCTGAGAAGCTTGTAAGAAAGATAAGAGAGATGCTGGATAAAGATTAATCGATCGCAGGGTTTTATGTATTCATTGTCCACTGCACGGCGTGCAGGAAGAGATTGCGGGAGTCATCAAAGTTCATTTTCTTCTTGATGTGGTCTATGTATGTCTCGACGGTCTTGACGCTGAGATTTAATTCTTCGGCGATCTTGCGTGTTTTCAAGCCCTTGCCCACGAGCTGAAACACCTCCAGTTCCCTGTTGCTGAGAAGCTCGACAGGGGAGCACGGCGCTTCGGTCTTCCTGGCGACGAATTTATGCAGCAGTTTTGTCCCCAGCTTCTCACTGATGAATATACCGCCGTTTATGATCTCCTTCAATGCCGTTGCAACCTTCTCCGGTGGCTCCTGTTTCATGATATAGCCCCTTGCGCCGGCCTTGAGGCATCGTTCGGCGTATATCGATTCATCATGCATGGAAAGCGCAAGAATTGACAGGCCGGGATAATTGTCGGAGAGGTTTTCAATCAGCCTTATTCCGCTGCTGTGCCCGAGGGAGATGTCAACGATTATAATGTCAGGCCCGCACTTTTCAATGGCCTGCAATGCCTGTGGAATATCGCCCGCGTCACCGCATACCACAAAGTCGGTCTCCTGATTGATAAGCTGTGTAAGCCCCTGGCGCACGATCGGGTGGTCATCGACGATAAGCACTTTGTATTTTGGTTTTTTGCTTTTCCGGCTGCTCATGATATTTTCAACACAGGTCTATAAATTTTATTAGATATATACCGACAAAAGCAAACCCTCAGCGGCGAAGAGCCTCCCGTCGCTTTATGCACCTTAACAGTGGCATAAAATACTGCCAGCGGGGCAGAGGAGTCTGCCGGGAAAGCTTTATCTGCGATACCTTCAGGAAATATTCCGCACGGCATATTGACGTCTTTTGGGACTTCACTTTCCGTTATTTCCTGCAACAGGAACATATTTTCAATATCCAATCGCTTTATAAAGATTTTCCGGCAGACTCCTCTGCCCGTTTACGCAACATTAAAGGTGCACCTTAAATGGATTGTTTTTTTGCGAACACGGAACCTTCAGGCGTCTTGGTTTTTCTGGAATTATCCGAGAAGACACACGTGACCACCGTGCCTTCACCGGCATTCTGCCGTACATCAAAAGATGCATTGATAATACCGGCCCTGTGACGCATTATTTTCAGCCCCATTCCGTTTTTGCTGTCAGGATTCCCTGAGATACCGACGCCGTTGTCTTTTATCGACATCGTGATCTTGCTGTATTTTTTTGTGAGGCTGATTTCGATGTGATCCGGCTTGCCGTGTTTCACGGCATTGGTCACAGCCTCCTGGGCAATACGGTAAAGTTGTACGATTGCGGCTTTATTATGCACGAAGACGGGCTTGTCGCATCTGAAAACGCATGGTATCCCGAACATTTTCTCATTATTCAGTGCGAGCGTCTCAAGGGCCGCCATGAGACCTTCCTTATCCATTTCCACAGGTGAGAGCCCCTTTGACAGGCGGCTGACCTGTTCTTTGGCCTCTGCTATAAGCATCGATATCTCGGCTGCCTCCTGGGCCTCCTTGAGAGAGCTTTTCTCCAGTTTGCGCTCCAGCCCCCAGTTTTTAAATGATATACCGGTAAGGAGTTGTCCGAGCCCGTCGTGTAATTCGTATCCGATACGCTGCCGCTCCCTCTCTTCGATTTCAAAGAGGGCCTTTTCGAGGTTTTTGCGTTCCGTGATGTCCCTGATCACCCCGAACATGCAGGAGGGCTTGTTGCGTTCATCGCAACTGATTTCCCCCTCGTCGTGCAGTACGCGCTCTGTACCGTCATGCAGCACAATGCGATACTCAACATTGTACTTTGTTTTTTTTATAAGGGCCTTTTTGAAGGTTTCAGTAACACGCCTCCGGTCTTCGGGATGGATGAAATCCACATATTTTTTAAAGTCAGGCCTGAATTCCGCTGGGTCAACACCGAAAATCAGATATGTGCCGTGAGACCATGATAGCTCATCTTTTTGGGTGTCCCACGTATAATTTCCTATCCCGGCTATTCGCTGGGCCTCGGCAAGGCTTGCCTCGCTTTTCCGCAATGCATTCTGGGCCTCTATCAATTTTTGTTCTGTATGTAATTCATTGAATACCCGCCTGAGGACGGTCGGAAGCAGTTCCAGTATCCCCTTTTCCTTGATTATGTAGTCCATGGCCCCGAGCTTCATCAGCTTAACGGCGATCTTTTCATCCCCGTGTCCGGTCATGATCACAAACGGCACCTTGAGATTCTTCCTGTTGAGCGCCAGGATAATATCTTCGGCGGTCATATCAGGCAGAAGGTAGTCCAGCAGCAGGATTGAGTTCGTATTTTCAGCAGCGAGTTTAAGGGCACGGAAGCCCGTGGAGACTCCTCTGGTAAGGAACCCTTCTCTCTTGAGTGTTTTCAGGATCAGGCGGTTCAGACCCTCATCGTCTTCGACAACTATGACGGTGCGAAGGTAGTCTTCCGTGTTTTCAGCGGGTTTATTGTTGTTTGAGATAGAATTCATATGACTTGTACAAGTTCGTTGGGCGGGCAAGATATCCCGGGTGACTTATGTCTTCTGCTTTTGAAAATCTGCTGCAATATACAAAAATATACAAATCCTGCGGCTACAGAAATTTTATTCATAATTTTATCGAATATGATTTTCAAAAGCAAGGCAGAAACCGCCATGAACTGGTATCAAAATGCCATGTGCAATCTTGACACAAGCTTCCTGATGATGTTAAATTTTGTGTTCAGCCGGTGGTTTCCGGTAGTCGTGTCAACTTTCCGGTAACCAGACGTCTCAGAAGATTGATACGGCAAGAGTACGGGAAGTTCCATTTATTTTTTTATGCAATCAATAATGGATCAGGCCGGGCGCATGGCCTGTTGTTTGTTTCAGCTATGACGAATGATTACAAGGATACTCTGAATCTCCCGCAGACCGCCTTCCCCATGAAGGCCAACCTGGCCAGGAAGGAACTGGAACTGCTCGAGTTCTGGGAGAAGAACGGCATCTACCATAAGATGCAGAGCAGGGACAGGTCAAAGACATATATCCTGCACGACGGGCCGCCGTATGCCAACGGCCATATCCACTTGGGGCATACACTCAACAAGGTACTGAAAGACATGATCGTCAAATACAAGGCGATGAAGGGCTGCTACGCGCCCTTTGTTCCCGGATGGGACTGCCACGGCCTGCCCATCGAGCACCAGGTCGATAAAAAGCTCGGCTCCAGGAAGGAGACCACTCCCATACTTGAGAAGAGGAAACTCTGCAGGGAATACGCTGCAAAATTTCTGGATATACAGAGGGATGAATTCAAGCGCCTCGGTATATTCGGGGACTGGGAGCGGCCTTATGTCACGATGGATTTTTCATATGAGGCGGCCATTGTCCGGGAGTTCAACAGGTTTTTCCGGAACGGTTCCGTTTACAAGGGGAAAAAACCCGTGCACTGGTGCCCGACGTGCGTTACGGCGCTTGCCGAGGCCGAGGTCGAGTATGATGAAAAGGAGTCGCCGTCCATATACGTAAAATTCAGGATTGAGGACGCGAAGGGCAGATTTACTGCTGACCGTGCAAGAGGCACATTCTTTGTAATATGGACCACCACGCCCTGGACCATACCTGCAAATATGGCCCTGACCCTGCATCCTGACTTTAAATACGCCCTCGTGAAAACACGTGACGGAGAGCTTATTATTGCAAGGGAGCTTATCGATGTCTGCATGGAGAATGCCGGTTACAAAAAGGACGAATACGAGATCGAAGAGACCGGATGGACAGGCGCGGAGCTTGAAGGAATCGTGTGCAGGCATCCGTGGATAGACCGCAGAGTCAAGACCATAACCGGCGGGCACGTAACCCTTGAGCAGGGCACCGGCGTGGTCCACACGGCGCCGGGACACGGCGAAGAGGACTTTGAGATAGGACTGAAGTACGGGCTCGATGTCTATACACCTGTTGATGACAGGGGAAGGTTTACGGAAGATGTGGCCGGTTTTGCAGGGCAGTATGTCTTCAGGGCTAATCAGGGAATAATCGACAGGCTCAGGGAGGCGGGCATGCTGCTTGGCTCCCCGCGGAATATATCACATTCATATCCCCATTGCTGGAGATGTAAAAGGCCCGTGATCTTCAGGGCAACGGAGCAGTGGTTCATATCCATGGAGAAAAACGGGCTGAGACAGCGCGCGCTCGAGGAGATAAAAAAGACGGAATGGGTGCCCAGATGGGGTATGGACAGGATCTACGGTATGGTGCAGAACAGGCCGGACTGGTGTATCTCCAGGCAGAGGGCATGGGGTGTGCCGATTACATTGATACAATGCAGAGGCTGCGGCGAATATTTAAACGACAGCTCTGTGATGGAGACAATCGAGCGGGAGGTGGCAAAGGCGGGGGCTGATATATGGTTTGAGAAATCCGCCTCTGAGTTTATGCCGGAAGGGTACAAGTGCCCGAAATGCGGCTCGGATGACTTTGCAAAAGAGACGGACATCCTTGATGTGTGGTTTGACTCCGGTGTCAGCCATGCAGCGGTCACAGAGGCCGACGAACGGCTTTCAAGCCCCGCTGACCTGTATCTTGAGGGTAGTGACCAGCACAGGGGATGGTTCCAGAGTTCACTGCTTGCGTCCGTGGGTACAAGGGGAAGGGCCCCGTTTAAATCCGTGCTTACCCACGGTTTTGTGGTTGACGGCCAGGGCAAAAAGATGTCCAAGTCCCTGGGGAATGTCATTTCACCGCAGGAGATCACCGGCAGGCAGGGCGCCGAGATACTGAGGCTGTGGACCTCATCCGCTGACTACAGGGAGGATATGAGGATCTCCAATGAGATCGTCTCCAGGCTCGTTGAGGCATACAGAAAGATCAGGAATACATGCAGGTTCCTCCTCGGAAACATAAATGATTTCGACCCGGAAAAGGCAAAACCCGGGGCCGTGAACATCGGTGATTTCCCGGAGATAGACAGGCTGGCCCTCAGTATGCTGCAGGGGCTTATCAGGAAGGTTGACAAGGCATACAGCTCATTTGCCTTTCACGAGGTCTACCATGCCGTCTACAGGTTCTGTGTCGTTGACATGAGTTCTTTTTATCTTGATATCTTAAAGGACAGGCTGTATACATTTAAATCCGACTCGCCGGAGAGAGTGGCAGCACAGGTAGTCCTGTACAATATAGTGGTCTCGCTGACAAAGCTTATAGCCCCTGTGCTTTCCTTCACCGCAGAGGAAATATGGCGGCACATACCCGGCGAAAAAGAGGAAAGCGTCTTTCTCTCTGATTTTCCGGAAGCAGACCCTGCGCTCGTCGACAGGGAGCTTGAGGCAAGATGGGAAGGGCTGGCAAGGATACGCGGCGAGGTAAACAGGGCACTGGAGATAAAACGCCGTGAAAAATTCATAGGCAATTCCCTTGAGGCGAGGGTTGACATCTATGCCGGAGACAGGAGTTACGGGCTCCTGCAGCAGTATCTGTCGTTTCTGCCGGCCCTTTTTATAGTATCGCAGGCCCGCCTTTTTAATCTTTCCGATGCCCCTGAAGCGGCTTACAGGGCCGCGGAGCCTGATGACATTGCGATTGTCGTTGATAAGGCGGAGGGCGAAAAATGCCAGAGGTGCTGGAACCGGGACACCAGCGTGGGCAGGCACGAGAGCCATCCGGACCTGTGCGAGAGATGCTTCAGGGTGATAACTTCTTGAAAAAGGGGATCCTCATAATACTGGTGTCCTCTCTCGTGACGCTTTCGGATTATCTCACGAAAAAGCTCATTGTTGAAAGGGTCATGCCTTTTGAGCACATTGACGTACTGCCGTTTTTAAGGATCGTTCATGTCCGGAACAAGGGAGCGGCCTTTGGGGCTTTCACCGGCCTCGGTAACGACATCTTTATATTTATATCAGTTATTGCTATAATCCTTATAATAATATATCTTTCAAAAACCCGGAAACGCCTGGAGTTCTTTTCGCTTTCCCTGATTCTGGGAGGCGCGGCAGGTAATCTCATAGACAGGATAAAAAGGGGGGGGGTTGTTGATTTTATCGATGTCTTTGTCGGTAAATGGCACTGGCCTGCGTTTAATCTGGCGGATTCGGCATTGACCACGGGAATAGTGCTTTTTCTGCTGTCCATCTGGAGACACGGACAGAATCCAACGAAAGAAATCGGTAGCAAATAATCCCGCCCGCGATATTTTACCTTAATGTTGCATAAAACCGGCAGGCTCCCCTGCCTTCGGCGATATTTTTTATGCCACAATATAAAAAACAATTGGACGATGAAGAAGGTATTGACTGGTATCAACGGTATTTCATCAGGCGCTGACAGGGAAAAATCAAAGATCAGGGAATTCTTTCAGAGGCAGAAAGACAGGCTCAGGCACGGCAGTTTTACGTGCCCGTTCTGCGGGGAGGTTTTCACGGGTATCTCCGCAATGGGTGCGCACCTGAAAAGCCACTGCACGTGATAGGCCCTGCTCAGGCCGGCCGTGTGCCGGAGCCCAGCGGAAGACATGCCTTTGGATTCAGGGCCAGACCGGCGAACCTGCCTTCGAGGAAGTATCGGTAGCCGGCGGCCGCTATCATTGCGGCATTATCCGTGCACAGGTGGGGGGAGGGGAGGTAAACCTTTATCCCCTTTGACGATGCACGCTCCCTTATCCTCTGCCTCAGGCTGCTGTTTGCGGATACACCCCCGGACAGCGTTATGCTGCTGACCCCGTATAAAACGGCCATCTCCATGACCCTGTCGGTCAAGACCTCCACAACCGATGCCTGAAAGCCGGCCGCTATGTCTTCCTTTCTTGATTCAGGATGTTTCCTGATATGATTCAACACCGCTGTCTTCAGGCCGCTGAAACTGAAGTCATGGCCTTTTTTCAGCTTTGCCCGTGGAAAGACAATGGCTTCAGGGTTTCCCTGTGACGCCATTTTATCTATGACCGGCCCGCCGGGATAGCCTGAGCCCAGGAGTTTTGAGACCTTGTCGTATGCCTCCCCGGCAGCGTCGTCCCTTGTCCTGGCGACCTCGGTATACATTCCGAATCCCTTCACGATATAGATGCTCGTGTGGCCGCCCGAGACAACAAGGGCCATAAAGGGGAAGTCGGGGGCGGCCTCGAGAAATACCGAGTATATGTGCCCTTCGAGATGATTCACGGCAACAAGGGGCAGGTTATGCACAAACGACAGGGATTTCGCAAAACACACGCCGACAAGGAGCGAGCCGATAAGGCCCGGCCCGCGAGTGACCGCCACAGCGGAGATATCCCTGAATCCCGCCCCAGCCCTGCCCATTGCCTCCCGCACCACGGGCACTATCATCTCTATGTGTCGTCTTGAGGCAAGCTCGGGAACTATCCCGCCGTACTTGTTATGAATCTCATCCTGGCTTGATACGACATTGGAGATGATCCTGCAGCCGTCCTCCACCACTGCAGCGGCCGTATCGTCGCATGAGGTCTCTATGCCCAAAATCAACATTTTCTCAACAACCGGCACATGTCCCGGTTACGTGTAAAATACTATATAACTATTGGAAAACAATCAGTTTCTGGAAATAGCGGCGAAAGCGCTGCGGATGGGGCATTTATGGCTGTGGATATCTTTCAGACGTACAACAGGGCCTTATTTCTTGAATAATTCGCCGTTCCGTCCATTGCCTTCCTCTTCCCTTTCAACCACGCGGGCTATGCTGACCACCTTGTCGTCATCCGCAAGGTCTATGAGCCTGACTCCCTGTGTGCTCCTGCCGATGATTCTTATGTTGGATGCCTTTATGCGTATCAGCTTGCCGCTGCCGGCTATAATGATTATCTCGTCATCATCAGCCACCCGGAGCACACCCACAACCCGGCCCTTTTTGGGTGTGACCTTTATCGTGAATATGCCTTTGCCGCCCCTGCTCTGGATTCTGTACTCTTCCGATCTGGTTCTCTTGCCGTAGCCCTTCTCGGTAATCGTCAGGAGTGTCGTATCCTTTTCCACGACACCCACGGATACGACCTCGTCGTCTCTCACGAGCCTTATGCCCCTTACACCGCGGGCCACGCGCCCCATTTCCCTGACGTCTTTTTCATTGAATCTTATCGAAAGGCCCTCCCGGGTGCTGAGGATGATGTCCTTCGTTCCGTCCGTCATCCTTACGCCGATAAGCTCATCATCCGGGTCGAGCTTGATGGCCGTGATACCCTTTGAGCGCGGATTGCTGTATGCCTTCAGGGGTGTCTTCTTTACAACGCCCTTTTTGGTCGCCATCAACAGGTAGCGGCCTTCCCTGAACTCCTTTATCGGGAATACGGCGCTTACCTTCTCACCCTGGGATAGCTGGAGGAGATTCACTATGGCCTTACCCTTTGCCGCCCTTCCCATTTCAGGTATCTGGTAGACCTTGAGCCAGTAGAGGCGGCCGTAATTCGTAAAAAAGAGCACATAATCATGTGTCGAGGCAAGGAACAGGTCTTCCACGAAATCCTCTTCCCTTGTCTCCATGCCCATGAGCCCTTTTCCACCCCTTCGCTGGCTCCGGTAAAGGGACAGGGAGTTTCTTTTTATGTATCCCTGGTGGGAAATGGTTATCACCATCTCCTCTTCCTGTATCAGGTCCTCAATGGTTATTTCCTCTGCCTCGCCCGTTATCTCCGTGCGCCTCTTGTCCGCGTATTTCTTCTTTATTTCAACAAGCTCGTCCCTGATGATCCTGTTTACAAGCGCGGGGCTTGCAAGGATATCCCTGAGCCTGCTGATCTCCTTCAGTATGTTTTCATAATCCTGCACGATCTTTTCCCTCTCCAGGCCGGTCAGTCTCTGAAGCCTCATATCAAGGATCGCCTGTGCCTGGGTCTTTGTGAGGGGGAAATCCTTCATCAGGCCGTTAAGCGCCTCTTCCGGTGTCTTTGAGCGGCGGATAAAGGCAATGATCCTGTCGAGGTTGTCAAGGGCTATCTTGAGACCTTCAAGTATGTGGGCCTTTTCCTCGGCCTTTCTCAGCTCGAACTTTGTCTTCCTGATAACGACTTCGCGCCTGTGCTGGAGAAAAAGCGAGAGCAGGCCGGTGAGGTTCAGTACCTTGGGCTGGCCGTTGACTATTGCGAGCATGATCACCCCGAAGGTGGACTCCATCGCCGTGTGCTTGAAGAGCTGGTTCAGAATAACCTGGGGAATCTCGCCGCGTTTCAGCTCGAGAACCACCCTTATGCCCTCCCTGTCGGATTCATCCCTGAGGTCCGCCAGGCCCTCGACCTTTTTGAGGCGGAAGAGTTCTGCGATCTTTTCAATCAGCCTTGCCTTGTTCACCTGGTACGGCAGCTCGGTGATCACGATGCTCTGGCCTTTTGCGTATTCCTCTATGTTGACCTTTGCACGCATCTTGATAATCCCCCTGCCGGTATTGTAGGCGTCCTGGATACCCTTTTTACCGTGGATGGCGCTGCCGGTGGGAAAGTCAGGCCCCTTGATTTTTTTCATAAGTTCCCGGACCGTGACATCCGGCTTTTCTATCATGAGGAGGAGTCCGTCAACAACCTCCCCGAGGTTATGGGGGGGTATGTTGGTTGCCATCCCCACTGCAATCCCCGAGGAACCGTTGATCAGGAGATTGGGTACCTTGGCCGGCAGGACCACCGGCTCTTCCGTGGTTTCATCGAAATTCGGGACAAAGTCCACCGTTTCTTTGTCGATATCGGCCAGCATCTCCTCCGCGAGCCTCGTGAGCCTTGCCTCTGTATAACGGTAGGCTGCGGCAGGGTCTCCGTCGATAGAGCCGAAATTGCCCTGCCCGTCCACGAGGGTATAGCGCATGTTGAAATCCTGGGCGAGCCTGACGAGCGCATCATAGACCGCGGAATCGCCGTGCGGGTGGTATTTCTTCATCAGCACTTCCCCGACAACGCCCGCGCATTTGGAGTATTTTTTGCCCGGGGTCAGCCCTTCCCTGAGCATGGCGTAGAGTATGCGGCGCTGAACCGGTTTCAGGCCGTCTTTTACATCAGGCAGGGCCCTGCCCACGATCACGCTCATGGCGTAATCGAGGTAGGATGTCTTCATCTCTTCTTCGATATTCAAGGTCAGTTTTTCCATTCAGATATCCCTGCTGTCACCGGGTACAGTCTCCGGAAATAAGTATGCATTTAAAAAATCTCAATATTATACATGCTGATGCCACGGAAAATAAAGCTGCGGGTTTTTGCGCAAACGGCATGGGGGCCGGCTGGTTACTCATTAATGTCCCCGGCAGTGTGTCATGTCACATATGTGTGACAACTGTTTATGTGCAGTTCCCAGTGGATTACCATCTATTAACCTTAATGTTGCAAAACAGGCAGGAGAGCCTGTGGGGAAAGAAAGTTCTGAGTTCAAAGTTCAGAGTTCTGAGTTTAGGGTGTAGTTGTCAGGGTGCAGGAAGAAACAAGTCCCCCCTCCCCTCGGGAGGGGGTTAGGGGGAGGGGGCTGAGCTGTTAGCACTGAAGGTATCGCAGATAAAGCTTTTCCGGCCGGCAGGCTCTCCTGCCCGCTGGCAATAGTTTTATGCCACTGTAAGGTAAATTCCATAGTGAAATAGAAAATAAACATGGGCGTATTCGTATATCCAGGCATCTTTTTTGCACTATGAAAAAGGGGTTATATTTGAGGCCGAAGTAGGCATTTACTGAACAAATGAATTGTCAGCGTGGTATTGTATCAAGCAAAGGAGGCAGGATTATTGTTTCATCCTGTCCGGTATCAAGATAAATTCTCTTAAATTCATAGGGGGGAGGGAATATGAAAAAGAGAAGTTTACTGATTATCCTGTTATTGTCATTCGGTTTGCTGCTGAGTGCCTGCGGAATCAGCGGCACTACGACCACAGCAACCGGGAGCACCACTGATACCACTCCAGGAGAGGCTGTCACGACGGATACTGCTGCGTCTGATACGGGCACTGCCGACACTCATGCTTTCATTACTTCTTTTATTGCGGTTGGTGATGCAGGTACGATAATCTACTCGGACGACGGTGGCGGCACGTGGATTCCTGCCGCATCAGGTACAGACAACAACCTGATAAGTATAGGGTACGGGGACGGACGTACTGTTGCAGTGGGAGAAGACGGCGTCATAGTCTATTCCGATAACGGATCGGAGTGGTCTGGAGCCGGCACGGTACCGGAGATACCCGGCAATCTTAACGGTGTAGCCTACGGGGACGGGACGTGGATTGCCGTTGGAGACAGGGGAGTGACATCCGGTACAATAGTAAAATCCGCTGACGGGGATACCTGGGTTTCCGTCCCGTCAGTCATAAAGCAGAACTTAAACAGCGTTGCGTATGCCAATGGATTGTGGGTGGCGGTCGGAAATAACGGGACGGTGATTCACTCCACTGACGGCGAGACATGGACTCCTGCAGCATCCGTCACGGAGAATCATCTTAACGCCGTCGCCTACGGGGGGGAGATATGGGTTGCCGTTGGAAACGGCGTAATAATCGTCTCTCCCGACGGGTATAACTGGTATGTCCCCGATGACATTGGGGACCTCCTGCATACAGGTGACCTGTATACAGCCGTGGCCTACGGCAGCGGCAACGGCCTCTGGGTAGGCGTGGGATATAATTTTATCCTTAACATCGGGATAACACTCAATGATTACGTGAATGATTATGTATATGCAATGCCCGGTACAGCTTTCGCCGGCGTGGCGTACGGCAGCGGGCCGTGGGTTGCCGTGGGGACATCCGGCACCATACTCAGGTCTGATGACGGAACCGCGTGGGCACCTGTGACATCAGGCACAAACGCCAATCTGGCGGCGGTGGCAAAGGTGGAAAGAAAGTATGAATATGCCGTGGATTTCAGTGCTGCTTCCACAACAGCAGATCCAAGTGTTTGCGAGTCTATAACCGGTGTTCCTTGGCCGTTCAGCGGCGAGTGTGACAATGTAGGCGCTGTATGGGTGCTGGAATCGCTTGCAAACAAGGCCCTTCCCAGCCTGGCCGATACCGAATTTACCATTGAGGCGATGATA
>JAADFS010000133.1 GCA_013152795.1 Deferribacteres bacterium | reverse complement strand
TCAGTTCCTGACAGTGGGCGTGAAATACCAGTATTCAGAGAGTGCAGTTGTCAGGGTGCAGAATGGAATTTTATGTTTTTCCTGCACCCTGCACCCTGACAACTGCACCCTCTTCTGTAAATCCCATCGCCTTATAGCCGTTGAACTCAGAACCTGAAACCCGCAACTCCCCTGCCGGTTTCTGTAACAATTAAGGTTAAGATAAAACACTGTTCCGGAGCACGGCGATTTTAATTATACCTGAACAGGACGGTTTTTTAGCAGTCATGAAATACGGCGGATAAAATGGTAGGCGGAACAGGGCTCGAACCTGTGACCCCAGCCTTGTAAGGGCTGTGCTCTCCCAACTGAGCTATCCGCCCGGTCCATTCATCATGAGGAGTAATAATATAACAGATAAGCATATTAAATTTAAAGCTCCCGGGTTTGATTTAAATACAGGTTTTAGGATAAAATTTATCCAACTCTGAAGGAGTGCACCATACCGATATGCCGATAAAAAGCATCAAAAGCACCGTAAAATATCTTTTGCCTCTAATACTGCTCCTCGTCCTTTCTTCCTGCTCTTATTTCAGGAGTACAGACATCGATTCCTCTGTCTTTGAGCCTGAGGCCTCACTTGAAAAGGCCGATCAATTGATTAAAAAGGGATTTTACGAAGATGCAAGAAAGATACTTGAGGATATCAAGGCAAGGGACGCATCACAGAAATACGCCGCCATAGCAACGCTGCGCATTGCCGATACATACTACGAGGACGGCTCATATGAAGAGGCGGTGGTGGAATATGAATCTTTCCTGAAGCTGCACCGGTACCATAAATACGCACCCTATGCGCAGTATAAGCTGGCCATGAGCTATTTCAAAAGGATAAAAACCGTGGATGTCAGCTATTCGTGGGCCTCAAGGGCGCTTAAGGAATTTGAGGAACTCCGGAGACGCTATCCGAGAAACCCATACATGGATATCACGGAAAGCAGGATCAGGACATGCAGGCGCATACTTGCTGAATACGAGTTCTACGTCGGGAATTTTTATTTCAGGAAAGGCTCCTACAGGGCGGCTGCGCAGCGGTTTGAAGGACTGATCCGCAACTATCCCGGCTCGAAAAAGGAACCGGATGCCCTTTATTACCTCGGCCTTTCCTATGAAAAGATGGGGCGGCAGGAAGACGCCCTGAATGTCCTGACCTCACTCATTGAAAAGTTCCCGACCATGGAGCTTTCCACCAAGGCGAAAAAGCGCATTGCCCTGCTTGAAGGCAAAGGGCCATCCTGATAACAAGGTGAAATACTATCCCGCCTTTATTGACCTGAAAGACAGGAAGGCCGTGGTGGTCGGCGGAGGCAGGGTCGCGGAGAGGAAGGTGCGCTCCCTGGTTAAAGCCGGGGCCCTTGTCAGTGTAATAAGCCCTGATATTACAGCCGGTCTTGAACGACTGAAGGAAAAGGGAAAGATCAGGCACGTCAGGAGAATGTACAGGAAAGGGGATGCCGGGGATGCCCTTGTTGTAATTGCAGCCACATCCTCGCCGCAGATAAATAAAAAGGTGGCACAGGATGCAAGACATTTAATCAATGTCATTGACATGCCGTCAGAGGGCAATTTCATTGTCCCCTCTTACGTGGAGCAGGACAGCCTGGCAATCGCCGTATCCACGTCAGGGACAAGCCCCGCTGTATCCAGGGCGATACGGAAAGAGATTGAAAGGCTCTACGGCCGGGAGTTCGGCCGGTATGTGCGCTTTCTTGAGCGTGTGCGCCAAAGAGCCATGGAGGCGATCCCGGATGACAGTACGCGGCGGAACTTCCTCAGGTCTCTTGCATCCGAGGAGATATTCAGCACCCTCCGGAAGGAAGGATTTACTGCTGTATCTGAAAAGATACTGGCTGACCTGAATGCCTTAACCTTAATGTAGCATACGCAGGCAGAGGAGTCTGCCGGAAAACCTTTACCTTACAGTGGCATAAAAACATCGCCTGCGGGCAGGAGGGCCTGCCGGAAAAGCTTTATCTGCGATACCTTCAGGAAATACTCTGCACGGCATATTGACGTCCTTTTGAACTTCACTTTCCAGTATTTCCCGCAATAAAGACTTAATTCCAATATCCCATCGCTTTATAAAGGTTTTACGGCAGGCCCTCCTGCCGCTTTATGCAACATTAAGGTTTATAAAGCGATAGGATAGGAGATGTTTTATGCCCCTAGTAGGTGAAATCAAAAAGAAGCTAATGAATTCCGGCGGCTGCAGCTATTGCATTATGTATCTTTTCAGCCTCCAGGCGGTCTCCGAACATTCCGACCCTTACAGCAATACTCGTCACTCCCTGTCCCCTGTATTTTAATTTTATGGATACCTTGGTGCCGTCCCTCTTGACCGCCTCGATGTTTCCTTTGTTCCCTTCATCGATACTGTTTGATATGCTGATCCTGAGATTGGCCAGGGCCGTATTGGTTGCATCCCATGCCCTTGCATAAGAAAGGGGGTATTCCCTGACGAGGCGTCCTTCCACCCATTTATACGCGCCTATTCCCATACCTGCGCCCACGCCGAGCAGGACGGCAGCACATCCGTATAAAAAGAAAAGTGCAGACATTAAAACCGCAAGCTGTTTCACTTTGCCTTTAACCATGATACCTCCTCTGTTTTTGTCTGTAAGAATTACCGGAAATGAAGATAAATCAGAAAGTATAGTAACAGCAATGCACTTTGAAAATCAATGCGGGCGAACAGGCAGGCACTTTGAACACCGCCGGAAATTATATTATAATATTATTAAATGCTCGCCATTTTCTCATCAATGCAGTTTGAGTCGGCTGCAATCCTCAAGCATCTGAAAAATGTCAACACAGGCGAAATCGCCGGAAAAACTTTTTATAAGGGCAGGCTCCGTGCCATTGATATTATCCTGCTGAATACAGGCATAGGAAAGGTAAACGCCGCTGTCTCCGCGGCATGCATCCTTGAAAGGTTCCCGGTTGAAAATGTTATCAATCTGGGAGTGGGGGGCGCATATCCCGGAGCAGGCCTGCAAAAAGGGGACATTGCAGTGGCCACCAGAGAGATATACGGTGATGAAGGAGTGATCACTTCAAGGGGATATGAAGGGATGGAAACCATCGGCATTCCCCTGCTGCAAATGGACGGCCGCAGGTACTTTAATGAGTTCCCCGTCTCCGCTTCACTCCTGCTTGCTCCCTCGGCGAAGGTGGACATGACAGTGCCGGCAGGAAGAGGGGATTTCAAGATGAAATCCGGCAGCTTTGTCACTGTCTCCGCGGCGACAGGCACCCGCAGAAGAACCGAGGAGCTTCAGAGACGTTTTAAGCCCGTATGTGAAAACATGGAAGGGGCGGCTATCGCGCAGGTCTGCGCAATATATAAAATCCCCATGCTGGAGGTCAGGGGAATCAGCAATATCGTCGGCATACGGGATAAGAGAAAATGGAATCTGGAGCTCGCTTCTGAAAACTGCCAGAGAGCGGTCTTGGATGCCATGGGTATTAAACCTTAATCCTGCATAAACGGGCAGCAAGGATGACGATGAGGAAAGAAGACGAAAACGTACATGAATCCAGGCTTACAAAAGACATCCGGGGATTTCTTTCAAAGGCATTAAAACGCAAGGACTGGTATTTTTTCAATAACCCCGGATTGTGCAAGTGCTGGGAAGAGATGAATTGCACAAACACACAGTGTCCTGCATATAAGTCCCAGAATTTGAGGTGCTGGCAGGTCGCGGGTACATTTTCCAGAGGAGAGCCCCAATGCGATTTTGTGAAAAAAGTCGGTGACTGCCGTAAATGCAGTGTGTACAAAAAGGCCACGGATGGCAATATCATCCTTCAGATCGGTGAGGATTTCAATAACCTGATGTTCCAGTTGAAGTCCCGTGAGGATGAACTCAGAATGAACATTGATGATGTGGAGAAAAAGAACAGGGAGCTTCTGGCGATAAACAAAAAGATCAACAGGCTGCTCAAGAGCCTGGATGCCAGAAACAGGCAGCTCAGGGAACTCTCCATGAAGGATGAATTAACCGGCATGTACAACTACAGGTTTTTCAGGAAGATACTCCAGGAACAATACAAACTTGCAAAGAGATATAAGTTCCCCCTGTCATGCATCATGATCGATATAGATTACTTCAAGGCCGTCAATGATACTTACGGCCATCAGTTCGGTGATGCGGTACTGAAACAGCTTGCAGAGATTCTGAAAAGTAATGTCCGGGATACGGACAAGGTTGTCAGGTACGGAGGAGAGGAGTTTGCAATCCTGTTTCCATATACGGATTATGAGGCCGCTTATAAAAAGGCCGAAAAGTTGAGGGAAGCTGGTGAGCAAATATTCCTTCCTGATAAAGGGGCGTGCCATCAGCATTACCATAAGCCTTGGGATCGCCGCTTATCCCGAGAACAAGAAGGTCACGAGGGCGGGACGCCTTGTCAACTATGCGGATGAGGCCTTATACCAGGCCAAGGAAAGGGGACGGAATCAGACCGTGATATATGACAATGGATCGGTTACCAAGGCAACAGGCAAAAGAAACAGTAATATCAAGGCCCTTTCCGACAGGAGAAGGCAGCCGAGGATCCAGACCCTGATAAGTGTCAGGGGTGAAATGAATAAAGAGGAGTTGTCTTTTGTCAATGCCGTGGATATAAGTTTTTCGGGGATCAGCGTACTGAGCAAAAAACCGGTTGACTGCCACAAGATATTAAAGCTTACGCTGTACCTGCCGGATATCGGGGACGGCAAGTCACAGCGTGAGAAAGGCTCAGGGGATGAGGCTTCCCCCGAGGATGCAAGGCCGGAGAAAAAGATCGAGCTTGAGGGCCTGGCGGTCTGGTGCAGAAGGATTGATGATTTTTCCGGGTGGCCGGTCGAGGGCGGGCGCAAGGCAGAGGGGAATTATCTTGTGGGCATAAGGTTCAGCAATGTTTCAACGAAAGACAAGATATATCTGCAGAAATATTTTGTTTCAATGTTTAAAAGAAACAACTGATAAAGGCGGCACTGCATACAGGCTTCCTCATTTCCTGAAAAAGATGCTCTGTTCCGGCTCCCTGCGGCTGCCCTCTCCTCCTTTTGAAGCAGGATGGCCGAGCGCTATTACCGCCATGAGCTCGAAATCTTCGGGGCCTTCAACCAGTTGCAGAACCCTGTCCCTGTTTTCCAGGATTTGCCCGAGCCAGACTGCACCGAGACCCATGGAATGAATAGACAGCAGCATGTTCTGAATGCAGGCTCCGATTGCCTGGGCGTCTTTTGTCCTGTCATAACTCAGCGAGTGATCCAGGAACACGGCGATCAATACATCCGCGCTTAAGACCGTGGCGGAATAACGGGTAAGCCCGGCGAGCTTTTCCTTCAGCTCTTTATCTCTTATAACCGCGAATTTCCAGGGCTGGTTGTTCAATCCCGAGGGAGCCCATATCCCGGCCTCGATTATCCTGTCGATAACCTCATCAGGGACAGGCTCTTCAGTGAACCGCCTTATGCTGCGCCGCGTCCTTATAATCTCAAAAATATCCATTGCTTTATAAAGGTTTTCCGGCAGACTCCTCTGCCTGTTTATCCAACATTAAGTTATATCCATTCAACGGGCATCCGCCGCATTGCGGTTTCGGCCTGCAGTAATGCTTGCCAAGCACTACGAACAGCGCGTGATATTCATTGAACAGGTCAACATCCGGCGGAAGGTTCTCATGAAAGAGTGACTGCATGTCATGGTAGGTTGCCTGCTCCGGCACAAGGCCGTGGCGCTGCAGAACCCTCTTGGTATAGGCATCGATCACAAATACGGGCTTCCCAAGTGCATACAGGAGAATGGAATCCGCTGTCTCAGGGCCGATGCCGTTTACATCAAGAAGGCTTTTCCGGAGCGCATGCAGGTCTTCCTTCCCGAGGCGTTTCATGCTGCCTTTATAATTAACGGCCAGAAAGGAAAGGAAGTGCTTGAGCCTCTTTGCCTTGATATTGAAATATCCCGCCGGTTTTATTAATGAGGCGAGCTCTTCCTGCGGCATTTCATGCAGGGCCTTTGCGCTGAGCTTTCCGTTGCGCTTCAGATTTTTAATGGCCTTTTCCACATTACCCCAGTTCGTATTCTGCGTGAGAACGGCTCCGACCGCAATCTCAAAGGGGGTCTCCCCGGGCCACCAGTTCTGCGGCCCGAAGAAACCGTAAAGCCTGTTGAAAATATCCATCAGGATAGTTCCCTGATTTATTGCTGCCTTTTTCCCCATTTGCAAATGTATTTTGCTGTGACATAAAAAATATCGATGTTCAGAGGGTGCAGGGTGCAGAAAAAACCTCCACTCTGAACTCTGAACTCAGAACTTAGAACTTAGACAAACCTATCCCGGGGGCCAGTGCATGGCCCTGCCGGCGAGGAGGTGCAGGTGCAGATGGAAAACCGTCTGGCCGGCTTCGCGGTTGCAGTTTATTACAAGCCTGAAGCCCCTGTCCGCAACGCCCCTGTCTTTTGCAAGTTTGTTTGCAACCTGAAACAGACGTCCAATCAGCTCATTGTCCTCTTCCTGTATATCGAGGGAGGTTGAGATGTGCTTTTTGGGTATTATCAGTATGTGCACCGGCGCCTGCGGATTTATGTCCTCAAATGCGAGGATTTCATCGTCATCGTAAACGGTCTTTGCTGGTATCTCTTTTTTGATTATTCTGCAGAACAGGCAATCCATCGGTTCCTCTCCTTTTTTGGTACAATTATAAACAAAATAATAAAATTTTTACTATAATATATGCCATGGTACTTGTAACGATTGACGCATTAAAAAAGAGCAGTGATTTTGTGGAAAATATCAGGTGGGACGTCACGCCGAAGATATTTTTTGAGCCCGGGAATGAGCCGGTGGATGTTACACACGGCTACATGCTCTACGTGGATATTATCAATGACAGGCCGGCGCTGGCGATTATGCAGCTCAAAAGGATTATGAGCAAAACGGTCGCCTATCTTGATGATATACCCGAGGAGCTCTTAAAGGAAGCAATGCAGTGCTCAACCACCGAATGCATCGGCGGCATGTATCCCCTGGGCGATAAACTCACCGAATGGCTGAGGGAAGAACTCGGGTTGTCCTGACCACTGTGCCCGATCAGCCGGTGGACTCCCTGAGCCATTTGAGGTATTCTTCCGCACCGTGCGTGACGGGAAGCGCTATAACCTCCGGCACGTCATAACTGTGAAGCTCCTTTACCCTGGCCGCCAATTCGTTAAAAAGGTCCTTTCGTGTCTTGACTATCATGAGGACCTCGGAGTCATCCTCTGTCTTGCCCTGCCAGGTGTAGATGGAGCGGACGTTTTTAACGATATTGACGCATGCCGCAAGCCTTGATTCCACAAGGGAGCGGGCGATCTTCACCGCTTCCTCTTCATTCGGCGCAGTAATGAATGTTGCAATTACCTCTTCAGACATAACAATATATTTTTACAGAGATATTTTATAAATTGCAAACCCCTAAAGATATGTCTCTGAAATGCCGATATTCAGTACATCCTGATCCCGCATAAGCGCGGCGGCTAAACCTGCTGTAACACCTTTATCAGGTATCAGGAAGAGGAAAGATCGCTGTTAAATCTGCAGGGAGTTTGCATGGAAAATAATTTTCGGAACATGTATTGACAAAAATTAAAAACTGTTTTAATATTTGAATAACAATTCTTCTTTTTAACAATCCCGATTTAGGCTGAAAGGTTAAGACCTCCAAAAGTATATTTTTTTCAAAAAATGCATTCCCACTAGAAAGGAAGTAAATAATCCAATGGCTAATAAGAACAAAAATCAAGGAGATAGTATGAATATCACGGGTCTCAAGGAAAAAACCATCGACGAGCTGACCAAAATGGCTAAAGGGTTAAACGTGGAAGGCGCCAGAGGAATGAGGAAACAGGACCTGATCTTTGCGATACTGCAGGCCCAGACTGAAAAGACAGGTCTGATATTCGGAGAGGGTGTTCTCGAGATACTGCCCGACGGTTTCGGTTTCCTCCGCTCCCCCAACTACAGTTACCTGCCGGGCCCTGATGATATATATGTGTCTCCATCACAGATAAGAAGGTTTAATCTCCGCACAGGCGACCTTGTAACCGGACAGATAAGACCGCCCAAGGAGAGCGAGAGATATTTCGCACTCCTGAAGGTCGAGGCGGTCAACCATGAACCGCCTGATGAGAGCATTGAAAGGCCGCTGTTCGACAACCTGATTCCCTATTACCCTACGGAACCGATAAACCTTGAATACTCTAAAACGGATTACTCCACGAGGGTAATGGCGCTGGTCACCCCCATAGGCATGGGACAGAGGGGGATGATTGTCGCGGCCCCGAGGACGGGCAAGACAATGCTGCTTCAGTCCATTGCCAAGGCGATAAAGAAAAACCATCCTGATATTCACCTTATAATTCTGCTTATAGATGAAAGGCCGGAAGAGGTCACGGACTGGAAGAGGCAGGTCAGCGCGGAGATAATCAGCTCAACATTCGACGAACCGCCCCAGAGGCATCTGCAGGTTGCAGAGATGGTGATAGAGAGGTCGAAACGGCTTGTTGAGACGAACAAGAATGTCGTGATCCTTCTTGATTCAATAACGAGGCTTGCAAGGGCATACAATGCCGTAATACCTGCAAGCGGCAAGGTCCTTTCCGGCGGGCTTGATTCCAACGCGCTTCAGAAGCCCAAGCGGTTTTTCGGCGCTGCAAGGAATATCGAGGGCGGAGGCAGCCTGACGATTATTGCAACGGCCCTTGTGGATACGGGCAGCAGGATGGATGACGTTATCTTCGAGGAATTCAAGGGTACAGGCAACATGGAGCTGCATCTCGACAGGAAACTCGTGGACAAGCGCATATTCCCGACCATTAATATCAGCGCCTCAGGCACAAGAAAGGAAGAGCTGCTTGTTGAAAAGAACATGCTGCAGAGGATGTGGATACTCAGGAAGGTGCTTCATTCACTCAGTACAGTGGAGAGCATGGAATTCCTGCTCGACAAGATTACAGGCACAAAGAGCAACAAAGAGTTTCTTGACATGATGAACAAGTAGCGGCAGACCGCTTCGCTTTGAAGGGCAGGTCTTTTGTCCGTTTCTGCAACATCTTATGCAACGCCGGCTATAACGCTTCTTACATCAATTCCCTGAAATCGTGTATGGTGAGGAATTTTTCGGTTTTCCCGGGCGCTGCCTTGGAGTTGGCCCTTGCCTTGAAAAGCAGGTACTTGATGCCGTAATCTTTTGCCGTCAGGAGGACATCTTCCGTGTCGTCTATAAAGAGTGAATGCTCTTTATCGAACTTCAGTTTTTTCTCGGCCTTTTGCCAGAACTCTATATATTCCTTGGGGTGTCCTACATTGAAAGAACAGAGCACGTCGTCGAAGTACTTGCCGATGCGGGTCTTGTTGAACTTCAGCCTGACGGTCTTGTAATGGG
>JAADFS010000132.1 GCA_013152795.1 Deferribacteres bacterium | reverse complement strand
TCATTATCTCCGCAATCCTCACACAATGACAGCAAAATTAGGCCGTTTGTTAAAAGACGTTTCTGAACATGCAATTTTGCTGTCCGCAACTCCCGTCCATCTGAAGAGCGACGATCTTTATTATCTATTGAATTTAATTGACGAGGATACATTCGATAGCCCTCGGGTATTTGACACTATATTAGAAGCTAACCGTCCGCTAATCAGGGCAAGGGATGCTTTGATGAACCGCTCAACAACATGTGAACAAATGCTTAACTTGTTATTAGATGCAGAAAGTCATCCTTTATTGAGGGGGAATCGTCAACTTAATTTTCTTATTGAAAACGCTCCTGACGAAGAACAGCTAAAAGATAAAAATTATCTGAGCCGACTTAGTTATCGCTTGGAATCAATAAATCTCTTAAGTAATCCTTAACGTTGCATAAATGGCAGGAGAATTCCAGGTTGCGAGTTGCAGGTTACGGGTTGCGGGTTCAACGGCTGTAAGGCGATGGGATATTGGAAGTTTAGAAGAGACAAGTCCCCCCGCCCCTCGGGAGGGGGTTAGGGGGAGGGGGCTGAGCTGTTACCACTGAAGGTATCGCAGATAAAGCTTTTCCGGCAGGCTCCCTTGCCCGCCGGTGTTTTTTTATGCCACTGTAAGGTTAATGTTGTATAACCGGGGCGGTAGGGCCGGAGAATCATGACGCAGGGCTGTCGGTAAATTCTTTCACAATATAATCGGCAAAATCCAGAAGATCATTCAGGTGGTTTTCAATTACATCAATCATCAGGTTGATATCCAGCTTCTGGTATTCGTGTACCAGTGTATTCCGGAATCCTATCATCTTTGCCAGTTTGTCAGCCAACCCTTGCGGAATTATGCTGTTTTCGGCGAGCAACCGGAAACTCTCCTTGCTTTCCCGGGGCAGGCCGAGTTTTCTTATCCTTATCGTATGGTTGGCCAGATCGATCGCCTGTTCACATGCACGCTGCAGGTTTACTGCAATGGCATCCTGCTTCAAGTGGTCTTCTTCAAAGGCGACATCACTCTTCAACGCATAATATCTCCTTATCTGCTTGATGCACCTCTCGATGCTCTCTTTCTTGTTCAATACAATATCATTCATACGTTATGAAATCTTCCGCTTTTCAAGGCTTCTTTCAGAATCTCCGCTCTTTCTTCATTCAGTTTCTGGTAGTAGGAAAGCACAAGCATCTCGAATTCGTCCGCAGCATATTCATCCGCGCAATAAATACGCCGTCCTGCTGAAATAATCTCTTTCTGAAAAACCGTATTCACCATGCGCAGGTTTATTAAATCCACCTCTTTCTTTAAAAGCCTTTCCAGTTCAAGCCATAAATCGCTCATTAACAGGGAACCGGTTTGTACTGCTTCTGCCGGGGGCAGGAGCATGGCAATGTCAATATCGCTGCCGGGCCGTTCATCTTCTGTTCCGCAAGTGCCAAAGAGGTAGACAGCCTGTACTTGCGGGTAATGCTTGAGCACGGTTTTAACTATTTCGTTTTCTTTCATGATGGTACTCTGTTTGCAACCCGGTATCCGGCACTCCGGCCGAACACACTGATGCATAACAATGCCGGCAGCGGGGCAGGCGTTCCCGTACATGCCTCCTTAATTGCCATGGAAGTGTGTTTTATTATATCACAACCATAAGGGCCGAACGTCGCGTGCCCGGCGCAGTTGAACCCCTCGACCGCCGATACGTTAAAAAAGGATTGATTACAAATCGGGCCTCTTGCCGGATCGTGTAATTTCCCGTTACAATACAGCATCCTGATGGCAATACAGTTATCCTGCCGGCTCTTGATACCGCCGCGGTTACCGGTATAATAGATAAAAAAGGAGAATTGCGATGATCAGAGTGGATGTCGAACCGGCTCTGCTTCGCTGGGCAATTAAACGGGCTCGCCTTAGCACGGAAGACCTGCAAAGGAAGTTTCCCAAAATAGTTCAATGGGAGCAACGCAAGGCCAAGCCAACCCTTACACAACTTGAGAATTTTGCAAAGGCCGTCCGGCTGCCTGTAGGCTATCTGTTCCTCTCCGAACCGCCTGAAGAGCGCATCCCGATTCCTGATCTGCGGACCATGAGCGGTACAACTCAGAGGCCGCCGAGCCCTGATCTGCTGGATGTAATTTATCTCTGCCAGCGCCGCCAGGCATGGTACCGGGATTATGCCCGCTCTGCCGGAGAAGAAACGTGCCCGTTCGTTGGGTCGGGGACGATTGATTCCCCTGTTGAAGAGGCTGCTGAAGCGATGAGACAGGCATTGAACTTTGGAATAGAGGAGCGGCAGAGTTGTCCGAGCTGGACCGAGGCACTCAGGCAGTTCATAGACCATGCAGAAGATATGGGAGTGCTTGTTATGATAAGCGGAGTGGTCGGCACCAACAACCGGCGCAGGCTTGACCCAGGCGAATTTCGGGGATTTGCCCTGACAGACGATCTGGCTCCACTGGTCTTCATCAATGGTGCTGATACCAAGGCTGCCCAGATATTCACCCTTGCGCATGAGTTAGCACATATATGGCTTGGGAAGAGTGCGGTTTCGGATGCAGGACCCGACTCCGCCCCCCCTGACAGAACAGAGCGCTGGTGTAATGCCGTGGCAGCGGAGTTCCTCGTGCCGTTTCAAGACCTGAGGGAGTACCTGCATCGGAAGCAGCCTCTTGAAGAAGTTCAAAACCTTGCGCGACGGTTCAAAGTCAGCACGCTGGTTATCCTCCGGAGGCTTCTTGATGCAAAAAAGATTTCCCGACAAATTTTTACGGAAACATACAGCCGGGAAGCGCACAAACTGCGGGAACGGGCAAAATCCTCCCCAGGGGGTGATTTCTATTTGACGCAGGATATGCGGACGAGCAGAAGATTCGTTCGATCCTTGATTGTCAGCACGCTGGAGGGACAGACACTGTATCGCGAAGCCTTCCAACTGCTCGGCATAAGGAAAGAGCAGACCTTTAACGAATGGAAGAGACGCCTTGGGGTGGGTGTCTGATGGCATATCTGCTTGATGCCAATGTATTCATTCAGGCCAAGCGCCTTCATTATGGGATGGACTTCTGTCCCGCCTTCTGGGAGTGGTTGCAAAGACAGAACGAAGCAGGCAATGTATTCAGCATTGAGAAGGTTGCAGACGAACTGGAGGCAGGCAACGATGAATTATCAGAGTGGGCGGTACGGATGGGTACCGATTTCTTTCTCCCGCCGGATGAACGAATGTTGGCGTCACTTGCCACTGTAAGCCAGTGGGTGCAGGGGCAAAACTATCGATCGGCCGCGGTGAGCGCTTTTCTTCAGGATGCCGATTATTATCTTGTCGCCTATGCGCTGGCTTACCAGCATGTTGTTGTCACCCATGAGGTGGCAAGCGATGGTGTCAGGCAAGTGAAAATTCCGAATGTGTGCATAGGTGTGCAAGTTAAGTGTATGACCCCTTTTGAAATGCTGCGCAAGGAGCGCGCGCGTTTTGTGTTGGATCGCAGAAAGAGGTCCACCTGATGCGCCTGTGCAAGCACACAGGGAACCCCTTCTGTGACGGCTATTGAAAAACCTCTTACTGACATTAGAAAGAGAAGAGGCGTTGTTAAAGTCGCAAAAACGGCAGGTACAACAGGATGATCATGGAAGATGCAAAGAAAACAGAGGACACGAACCGCGGGAAGCCGATATGCCGTGCGGAATGTTCACTGAAGAAATCGCAGATAAAGCTTCTCCGGCAGGCTGCCTTGCCCGCTGGCGATATTTTTCTTGCTACTGTAAGGTTAAATAAATGAATAATGAAATAATTGCAAAACAATTCAGCAGCCTTACCGTCTGGAAAAAAGGGGGAGAAAGAGCACCTCATAAACCACTATTGTTATTGTATGCCCTCGGGAAATTATTGCAGAACAAAGACAGAATGATTTCCTATGAAGAAATAGATAAAAAATTGGATATGTTATTAAGGGAATTTGGCCCGGCACGTTTGCATTATCGAACAGAATATCCTTTCTGGAGATTGCAAAACGACAAACTGTGGGAGGTCTCCGGGGCCGAAGGGATTGAACTCAATAAAAGCGGGGATCCAAAAAAGAGAGATCTTATTAATTATAGGGTTGCAGGTGGATTTCCGAAACATCTTTTCAATAGATTGCGGGCCGATAAAAAGTTAGCATTCCAAATAGTGCAGGAACTCTTGGATTCAAATTTCCCCTCTTCAATTCATGAGGATATTCTGCAATCAGTGGGTATCGATATTGATCCACAAAGATTTGAAGAAAAAAAGAGACACCCTGAATTTCGGGAAAATATTTTAAGAGCATATGAATATAGATGTGCGGTGTGTGGATTTGACGTGAGATTGGGCCATTTCCCTATCGCATTGGAAGCAGCACATATTAAATGGTCTCAGGCAGGCGGACCCGATACCGAAGTCAACGGCATTGCGCTATGTGCATTACATCACAAGTTGTTTGATAGAGGCGCTTTCACCCTGTCTGATAAGATGGAAATATTGGTATCTGCTCACGCCTACGGGACTGTTGGATTTCAGGAATGGCTGATGAGGTTTCATGGTAAAAAGATTACCCCTCCACAGAGAAAATCTCACTATCCCGATAGAAAGTTTGTCAACTGGCATATAAGAGAAGTATTTCGGGGTGAACATAGAGAGTTATGATTAAATTCCTCCTGAGATTGAGAGCTTTTTTACCGATCTCAAATCCCCGCAGGCGATATTTTTATGCCACTGTAAGGTATAAATAATACCGGGCCGGAAAGAGAACAGGCAATCATATGGGCAAAACAAAAGACTTTGAGGAACGGTACAGAAAGGGTGACCTGCCCTGGGACACGGGCGGGCATGACAGAAACCTGGAGCGGATAATCAGGGAACACTCCATCCCGCCCTGCCCTGTTCTGGAGGTCGGGGCAGGTACAGGCAGTGACGCTGTCTGGCTGGCCGGACAGGGTTTCAAGGTGACGGCCGTAGATGTTTCCCCAACCGCCGCAGAGATTGCGCGCAGGAAGGCTGCAGATGCCGGCGTAAGTATCGAATTCATTGTTGCAGACGTCCTGAAGGACGAAATTCCACCCGGCCCCTTTGACCTCGTATTCGACAGGGGCTGTTTCCATGTATTTGACCTGCCGGAAGA
>JAADFS010000131.1:3439-8647 GCA_013152795.1 Deferribacteres bacterium | reverse complement strand
TGACGTGATCATGGAGATAAACAGGAAGTCCATAGAGAACATTGCGGACTATGAAAAGACGGTCTCAAAGATAGGGCCCGAGGACAGCGTGCTTCTTCTCGTATACAGGGAAGGCGGGTATATTTACATCACTATCAAACCGTGACGGCTGACACTGGGGGGAAGTTCAAAGTTCAAAGTTCTGAGTTCTGAGTGCAGGGGGAAACAAAACAAGTCCCCCCTCCCGTTGGGAGGGGGTTAGGGGGAGGGGAATTGCGGCCCGGCACCCGCCGGCGGAGTTTTATGCCACTGTAGGGTTCAATGTGCAGGGGGTTGGGATTTTGGAGGTATGCCCTGTCAGTCGGCGATCCGTGCGGTGAGCCTGATGAACGGCCCGCGCGCGGTATAATCGAGATATGCAAGATTGTCGTTGAAATCGGTAAAATTGTAGCCTGCCCCCAACTGCATGTTCTTCCCGATGTATCTTGCCGCCTCTATTAATATCCCCTGTTTTGTGTCCCGTGCCTGTTGCTGCCAGAGTATCCGGTATTCCGCCCCTGCCTGCCACCTCCGGTTGAGGCTGTAATCCAGCCTGCTTATCCAGAGCCATGTCTGTGACTTTGTGAACCCGAGACCGCTTACCTTTTCCTCTCCGCCCCTGAAGGCTATCTTTTGCATCAGTTGCCACTTTGCCGTCAGATCGTAAATCGCTTCCGCCGAAATGATGTGCGCCGTGCGCTCCTCTATATCCGACATGTCGGACTGCCCGGGGGCCGATATGTCTTCGAGGTATGTATACCCGGCAAGCATGTTCAGCCGGTCGAAATCAACCGGCCTGTAGGCGCACCCGATAACGAATTCCCTGTACCCGGCCTCTGTTGTGTCGTTGGTGGTGTTTATGCTTTCCGACAAGTTGATTTTCCCGAATACTGTTGTGTCCCTGTTTATCTTCCATTGCACCGCATTATACGAGAGATACTGCTGCCTGTCTTCGTCCCCTTCATCTCTTCTGATCTCAAGCCGGACGGATGCATTGACCCTCTCTTTCTCAATATAACTCACTCCTATGCTTCCTGCATTGCGCGTGCTGATGCTGCCCGAGACTGACTGCACCGTCCCGCTCTCAAAGCCTCCGCTCATGCCCCACCTTTCATTTATTTTGCCTGATAAACCGAGGCTGTTTGTCACTGATTCCTCTGTGCCTGATGAGCTCTGCCGGGTTTCGCCGGTGAGATTCATGGTTTCGGTGATCATTTTCTTGGCTCCTGTTGTTATTGCCATTGTGCTCCCGCCGCTGTATGATCTGCCTGTTGAATATGTGTTGTAAATCTCTGTCTTTGAATCTATCCTTGCTATTGTACCGATTGATGTGGCCGTTCCCCTTGAGCCCCTTGTATGCCGGACATTCAACCGGAGCCAGCCGAACAGTTTTGCCGAGATTCCCCCGCTTGTCCGGCGGTTGTCTTCGCCGTTTAAGGCTATCTGCTGCTCGGCAAAGACATGGATGTCTTTTTTAACAGCATAATCCGCCCTGAGGGCTGCGGTGTCTCCCCGCCCGTTGGTCTCCGACTCATATACAGCGGATTTTTCTTTTACGTATATATGGCGGTACTCTCCCGTGAGACTTGCTTTGCCCATATCATGGGTTATACGGGCGGTGGTTATATCCGTCCTCTGTGCCCCTGTCTGAAGTGCCGTGAACGCGGTACCCCCCTCTATTAATTGCTGCGTGTCATAGCTTAAATTCAGACGCGTATCCCGGGTTATCTCCAGTGCCGCCGCGCCGCCCGTTATCTGCTTTCCACGGCCTGAAAATGCGGATGTGCTTGAAAACCCCCTGTCCACCCGTTTGTGGTATGCCCTGATATCCAGCCTGTCAAATAAATATGTCTCCGCGGTTATGCTCAGCGCCTCTCCCTGAGTGGTTTCCGCCGGTGAATAATTATCCATGGGATCAAACCTGAGGCCGCCGTCTGTTGAGAGGAAGCCCTCAGCCCCCTGTTGTCTGCTCCATGCATATTCTCCCCTTATCCTTGAATGTTCTCCTGCATAGACGCTCAGGTCTATGCCCTTCAGCTCGTAGCCTGTATTTTCCGGATCTTTTATGTATGTCCCGCCGATACGGATGTCCCTTATCCATCCCGTGTATTCGTTCGCGGTTGTCCGTCCGCCGCTCATGAAACCCGATAGGCTCTGCTCCGCCCTGCCTCCATATGATGAGTCGCCGTATGCCGGGTCTGTAACCTCGTATTCATAATCCACGACTACATACACGGGGTTTCCATCCGGCAGGCCGGTTGAGATTATGGAATTTGATTGCGCGGTCTGCGGTACCGGCTCATAGAATATTATCCTGCCGTTTGTGTAATCTATTTCATAATCGTCTCCTTCCGACTGTTCGATTCTTGCCGTCACCAATCCGGTGTTCTTATCCCTTATTTCCACGGCTACCTTGTCCGAGTCTTCTATAACCGGCCTGTGCTTCAGATAGTAAAGGGAGCCGCCGGTGCCCCGGAATTCGTTGTGGGCCGCCTTCCGTTCCGCCTGTGAATAAAAGATCACGAGTTTTGTTGCAGGTTCGCCCGTCTCTGTCGTTGATACCGTTTCATAACGCAGTTTTCCCCCGTAAAGTGTCCTGTTGAACCGGGCAAGCTCGGTATCTGTTATTCCGGCGTTAAATCCGTGGTTGTCATGCTCTCAATCGTTATTGTGTACGTTATGATCTCCCCTGTAGCGGCCTCTGTTTTGTTTGCTTTCTTGGTCAGTTTTATTAAATTATGAGTCGGATCCAGGGGATGGTCCATAGTGATTACAGTGGACACGCTGAAGGTCTCACCACGGGAGCCGTACTGCCCCTCGCAAGCCGCCGAGGGATAGCCCGCTGCCGGATTATCAACGCATATCGTCCTGCCTGCATCAAATGTCCTGCTGGACGGTTCGAAAGGATAGGTGTATCCGGCCGCTGTTACCGTTATGTAATAATCCCCGGGAGCCGTATTAAACCCATACGTGCCGTTTGCACCGGTGATTACAGGATTCACATCACCTGCGGCAAGGTCCGCGCCCGGCACAGCCGGCATGCCGGTGGAGGCCCTGTATATGGTTACCACTGCACCGGCTATCTCATTGTTGGTTACCGAGTCAAAGACCGTGCCGAACGGGTCGATGAACCTGGAGCCTGCCGGGTTGTATGCAAAGTCAAGGCTTCCGTTGCCGTCGGCATCATATACCCACTCGTCCGAACCGTCTCTGTTTATATCCATAAGTTCAACATCCTGAATTATGTATTCGTCCGGGTCCCAGAGTTTATCGGGTATTGCGTCTCCGTTCGTGTCTATGAAATGGTCCGTCCTGTGGTCCCTGTCTCCATCCATGGACAAAACAACCGATGAACATATCCTGCCCGGGCGGGGTGCAGGGCAATCAGGGTCTGTGAATGCCTCATAACCGTTTGCACTGTCATCATCAGCGTCCATGGCCGATTCCTCTGTGCCGTCGCTGTCTATATCCGCCATGTGGTTCCCAAAATACCAGCCGGTGTTATTGCCGGAGCCTTCCGAGTTTACGGCTGATATCCATGTTGTATTGATATTGTTTGAGTCCCGGACATCGACATATGATATGTCTCTTGCCCCCTGCGGGTCTATGTGCCACTGCCGCCCGCGCGTTTTGCTCCTCAATGACAATAAACCGCTGCCGGAGCCCTTTAAGACCAGATTGTTTGTTATGGTCTGGACGCCGGTGTCGTCAAAGGTCAGGGTTGCCGCACCGGTTACCGATTTGATGAGGTTATAAAACGTGGTCGAGCCGTTGATGCCCTGGTCCGCTCCATTAAGGACCACCGTGCCTGTGCCGGGTGTAAATGTGCCGTTATTGGTCCAGTCCCCTCCCACAGTGACGGTGGAGCCGTTGGCGCTGAAGTATCCTGCAGTGACAGTGAAGCTGCCTGATACGGTCAGGGCATAATCGCCGGTGCCGGTGTCTACGGCGGTGGTATTGCCTGATTGCATATCGAACCCTGCCACAGAGACATTTCCGTCCAGGATGCAGGTGCCGCCCCCGGAGTTTATATCAAAGATTACGGTTGAGCCTGTGCCGGGCATGGTCGCTCCCGGACTGCCGCCGCTTGTTGTTGACCAGTGGTTGCTGTTATCCGATGTTGAGTCAAACACTATACATCCATAATGCCACCGGCCGTCATTGGCCGGCGTATTGCCCCGCATATCGACTATTCCGTTTGCCGATGTGGCGAAACCGAGCTCACCCGTATCTCCGTAAACAAAAAAATTGTAGTATTCGGACCTGTCAAAATCCACAAGCGCCCAGTTGCTGACCCAGCCGGAGCCGCCAAAGGACGTATTGAACCAGACACAAACCGTTAATGCGCTTATTCCCCCCCTGGTGGTATAATTCAGATTCCGGATAGCGAGATAATCACCGGACCCGTCGAAACTGTCAGCGCCGCCTATCTGTCCGGCTGCGTTTTGATTAACCCCGCCATAAGGAGAACCGTTGTTTCCGTTGGAAGCAGAATCAAAATGGACACCTGAAGTCTCCTGCAAGTGCTGCACCATTACATAATTGTCGTCCCATGTATCTTCAGTGTCCCACTGGTCAGCGGCGGATGGATTGCCGTAATACATATAAATAACGGTTCCGTCGGAAACGGAAGGGACCTTTACCCACGCGACCAGCCGGCCGCCGGCGTTGTCATACTCTTCTATTTCATGGGGTAGCTTGGTTGTGCCGTCGGAAGACGTAAACAGGATGTCGCCTCCGTCGGGTTGGCCCACTTTTCCGCCGTTGGCGGTATCCCTCCAGTCAGGGTCGGTGCTGTTTATAAGCATGGGGAAATCCGACAGGGTGCCGGGAACCCGGCCCGCCTGAACGGTAATCTTTTTGCGGTAACCCCAGCCCGGGTCATACCAGGCTGCGGAGGCACACAGAGGCAACAACAGGTATATGACACAGATGAAGGCTGCGCGAAATGCCTGTAACCTGATGAATTGATTGTTGTTCATAACCTCTCACTCAGCAAGCCGGCCACACGCCGTATAGAGTTTACCCTTATGGATGTTATCGGGGAATTGCCTATAATTCTTTAATAGTTTCCCCGATAATACGGGGGTAACCCCTTCCGCCTCCGTTGTTCAGCCTCTTTTTGCACCCCTCGGGAAGTCTCTCAAGGCACCGGCCTCTGTCAGGGGAACAAGTGGGTTTTGTAATAGT
>JAADFS010000131.1:0-3399 GCA_013152795.1 Deferribacteres bacterium | reverse complement strand
GGGGTGAACTGTTACCGGTTTTTCAGTTGTATTGTTGTCTGTTCAGGGATATAATGGTCATATATTCCTGCAAACAGAATACAGGGTTCAGAGTTCAGGGTGGGGTTGTCAGGGTGCAGGGTGAACCCTCTCCCACAATGAAGGAATCGCAGATAAAGCTTTTCCGGCAGGCTCTCCTGCCCGCTGGGGGTGTTTTTTATGACACCGTAAGGTAAATCACAGGATTGTGTAACCAAAGTAACAGAAGTGAGGCGTCCCTGGAGTTAAGATTTAACATATCGTTGCAGAGGCTGCAATCTATAAAAAACCGACAGCGTTCAAATACCGGTTGCGCTGTCACAGTTTTTGCTATATAGTTTAGATAAGCTTAGTGGTGCATAATGCGGCAGGAGAGCCTGCCCGCAGGCGATATTTCATGCAACCGCCGGGAGAACAACTAACCTGAAATTTTCACAAAGGGAATCATATAAAAAATGAAAGCACACCACAGAATCATACGGGTTGAAGATTATGAGCAGCATGTGGGGGCGGAAACGGTTGAGCGCATACTCAAAAAAGCAGAACCACTTCGGGACCTCCATGTGGTTAATGTGAATTCCACATATTACGGTGGGGGCGTATCCGAGCTGCTGTCGTCATTCACACTCCTGATGAACGGGCTCGGGATCAAGACAGGATGGAGGATAATTCAGGGTTCTCCCGATTTCTTCAGCATTACCAAAAAAATCCATAATGCCCTGCAGGGCGAGAGTATTAATCTGAGTGACCGGAAAAAAGAGCTTTATGAATTCATAATTCATCAGAATTCACTCCGCACGCACCTTGACCATGATGTGGTTATTATCCATGACCCGCAGCCGCTCCCGATGATTAACCATTTCAGGAAAAACAGTCCGTGGATATGGAGATGTCACATCGACCTTTCAGCGCCGGATAAGGAGACCTGGAATTACCTGAAGCAGTTCATTGAAAAGTATGATGCAGTAATCCTCAGTGCGAGGGAATACGCCCGGGAACTTGAAACACCCCAGTTGTTCTTTATGCCGGCGATTGATCCCTTTTCCATCAAGAACCGGGAGTTGAACGAGGAGGAAATAGATGAACGGCTGAAACATTACAATATCCCGACAGACCTTCCTCTGGTGGTGCAGGTATCCCGCTTTGACAGGTGGAAAGACCCGGAGGGTGTTATCAGGGCTTTCAAACTGGCAAGGAAGGAAGTGGATTCTACGCTTGTGCTGCTCGGGAATGTAGCAACAGACGACCCCGAAGGGGATAAAATCTATGAATCTGTCCTCAAGCACCGTGAGGAACGTATAATAATTCTTTCCTGCCAGGATTCGGCGCTGGTTAACGCCCTGCAGCGCCGAGCCGAAGTCGTCTTGCAAAAGTCGATCCGCGAGGGCTTCGGCCTTACGGTCGCCGAGGCCATGTGGAAAGGGAAGGCGGTTATCGGTGGGAATGTGGGGGGCATACGTTATCAGATTGAGGATGGAATGAACGGTTTTCTTGTTTCGTCCATCGAAGAGGCGGCAGAGAGGATCGTCAGGCTGCTCAGGGACAGAAAGCTCCGTGAGTTTCTCGGGCGCAATGCAAAAGAAAGCGTAAGAAAAAGGTTTTTGCTGACGCGGGAGATGGAACAGTATCTCGACCTTTTCAGCTCTATTGAACCAAGTTTCCGTATAAACTACCGGACTCCCAATACTTGATAAACCGGCTGTAAAACGGTCATGACGACCGGAAACAGAAGGAGGTATGCAATATGAAAAGACACGGAGCAATCACACTATCAGCGTGCTGTCTGTTGTTGAGTCTTGTAATCCCGGGGACTGTACGGAGTATGGGCATTGAGGAAAGAGCAAGCGGTATACCCGGCAGAGTGATTACATCCGGGGAAGAAGCCATATCCTCGACAGCCGTCAGGGCACTGCGTCACATTGCACAGGCACGTGCCGACATTCATGAGAAAAATGTGGATCATGCCAGGGCGGAGTTGAAACAGTCTCTCGCCCTGCTTAACGACATCAAAGCGGCGCTGCCGACGGTAAAGGTCAAAGATTACATATGGGTGGCCAGAAAACACCTGTCTTATGAAGATACAAAAGAAATTATCCCGGATTTAATACCTGTATATACATCCCTGAAAGAAATAGAAGACATTGTTTCCGTGGACAGAGTCAGAGAACTCATTGCCGAGGCCAGAAGGAACCTGGAGAAAGGGAATACAGAGGATGCCAGAAAGGCACTGCAGTCGGCGGAGGATGCCATCGTCTACTCCGAGATTGATCTGCCACTGGTGTATACTGAAAAGCATCTCATAGCCGCACAGCGGTTTCTGGCAGGAAACGAGCTCCAGAAAGCCGATACTGCATTAAAGTCTGCGGAGGATGGTGTCCGGTTCCTGTCTGTTGATATCTACTCTCCTCTTACCAAGGCAAAAAAAAGTCTCTGGCGTGCCGGCAAGCATTATGCTGCGGGGAAACTGGCCGCTGCAAGAAAAGACCTGAAACAGGCAAAGACATCTTTAGCAGCGGCCATTAAAACCGGCGTCTACAAAACCAAGGCCGAGGCTGAACTTAATGCATTGTTGAAAGACGCGGAAAACACAGAGGCCGGCGTTGAAAAGAGCAAAAAACGTCTCGGAGCGGACATCCGGAGTTTGTGGGAGCGGGCAAAAGCGCTTTCGGAACATAGTGCGGAGCGGCTTTCGACAGCATTGCAAAGACTGCGCGTTACAAGCCCTGTTGCGGCAGATATTATAGATGCCAAGCTGCATGTGGCCTATGCCGAAACATACCAAATAACGGCCGGTAGACCGGATAAGGCCGCGTCTGAAATAGACAAGGCATTGGCCTGCATACAAAGAGCCCTGCCGAATGCTGACAGTGTGACCGAAGCCCAGCTTACTGTCATTACAAGATATCTGAAAGAGATAAAAACAGACCTTAACAGGAGGGATATGGTTGTCAAACTTCTTTATGAAAACATCAAGTCTGAATTGAGAACCCTGATAAGGAATCTGTATTAGGAAGGCGGGAGGGGGTTAGGGGGAGGGGGCTGACCTGTTACCACTGAAGGAATCGCAGATAAGGCTTTTCCGGCAGCCTCCCTTCCCCGCAGGCGATGTTTTTATGCCACTGTAAGGTGTACTGTCAGGATTATCTCCCAGCCTCGTAATACTATCCGGAGGTGGATAAATGGCCAGGATGACCGAAGACTACGAAAAAATATCTATTGCTGAAACAGTCAAGACACTGCAGACAGATAAGGACAAGGGGCTTGCATCAGAGGAAGCCAAAAAAAGAATAGCCGAATACGGGTATAACGAAATCCCCGAAAAAGAAGAGTCCATCTTCCACCGGATATTCAGGCGGTTCTGGGGGCCCATCCCCGGAATGA
>JAADFS010000130.1 GCA_013152795.1 Deferribacteres bacterium | reverse complement strand
TGGACATGAAGCCGTTTGAAATACCGGCCGGAATCTTCCAGAAATTCGTGTTCTCAGTCCACTGGCTGATTACTCCATTGTCACCACCAGATATCTCCAGCACAAACACCTTCCCTTCCTGAAACCCGCTGAGATCAGAGGTCGCCGAATAACCCCTCGCCCCTGAACCAAAGACCGCATACCACCTGTCACCTATCTTGGCCACCGCAGGATATGACATGCTGAGGCCAAGCTCAGCGTCGGAAAATGTCCATAACAGCCTCGGATTCAACGGATCGGTTATGTCAAGTGCAAAGTACTCCGGCGATGCGCTGTACGCCGTGCCTCCCGATGTCCAGTCTATTTTCTTCCCGCCGTAGCGGAACCCCCCGATGAGTATCGTCCCCCAGCACTTGCCTGTATCAGGGTTTCTTCCCACATGGTCACTGCAATCGAAGACCTGGACATCCGTTATCTTGGGCTTTAAATCCACGTAATACACATGCGTGTAATCAGGATCCGTCAGCCACTTCAGATGAGGCAGAAGACCGCGCGGTATGAACGCCCACAATTCCTGCCCGAGTTCATAGGATGTTTTGCCGTCAGGACACTTGTTGCTAAAACGCCCGCTCGTCTCATCATAGCAGCCTGCATTGAACGCATGAAGCATCCCGTCATTAGCCCCTGCATAAACCACCTGCCGCCTCTGAAGCTGAGCCCGCCTGAATTTCGTGTAAGAGGCGTCCCCGTAAAGAAGGTCATAGTTCTCCATCGGCTTTCCCACAGGGGTCGGGCTTGAATACACTATGTCACCCAGCTTCCATACGTTGCTTGACGTTATGCCGTTGACTTTAAGGCTGATGCTCCTCTTCCTGTAACCGTCAGGGTGCCCCCCATCCGTCACTCCCGCCAGATCATCGCCACGAATCCAGTTGATGATGTTTTTTGTTTCCCTGTAGTCGGCTGCCCTGAGATACGGCCGTAAGATTAGGTCCGCTGTATCGACGAAATCAATCGCAGTGGTCCCGTCCGTGGTTGTGAATATGTTCCTGTCCGAGGGCGCCGCCTTCCACAGCCAGCGGCCACCGTCCCAGATAGGCCTGAGGCTCTCAAGTCCTTCAGGCTCGGGGGTCGGAGGACAGGAATACGTCTCCCCGTTGTCCGTTGTGCTGCACTTGTAGACTTCTATCCCGTTTACGGCAGAGTACTCTATCTTGATGACAGGATCGTCGTCATCAAGCTTTCCCGGGATACCCGCGTCATCCCTCAGGTTGCCATACTTGTCGACAAAAATTGCGTAGATGTGGCCGAGCCACTTCCTGATCTCGTTGCCTTCAAACTTCTGTGGATAGAAGTATGCCTGGTAAACCGCCCCCTCACCCGTTGCCGTATTGGTTATCAGGCTCGCGGAAGTGCCGGAGGACGCACGTTTAAACGCAATGTATACGGCGTTTATAAGCGCGGCCTCAAGCTGGTAGCCGTCATTAGCCTCGTAGAATGTGTCGTCAGCTTTATCTCCGTCAGAGTTATACTCTCCCTCCTCATTCGGCATGAAATCCCTGGGATCGGATAATTCTATGAACCCCCCGTTCCTGGCCGCGCCGCCGCCTATACCTTTGGCGGTAGGCCAGCCCCTGGACCAGTTCAGCAGCCTTTCACCATCAGGCGTGCCGCCGCCGAACTTTGCATAGATAAAGAAATGCGTAAGATACTGCGGGTAATCCCCCTTATCGTCGCCATCATAATCAGGGCCGTTTTCGAGGTCCTGTCTCAGATCCTTGTAATACTGGTAGTCGTTATTATCGACCTCAATGTGGCTCCACAGGGCGACGTCGTCCACATATGTAGAGCCCTTAAGGTCGTCCTGGTCCCAGAAATAGTTAAGAAGAGAGCCGTTATCCAGCGTGGATGTGTCATCCGCCCACGAAGGCACAGGACTGCGGCTGCCGTCGGAATAAGTTGTCTCAGAACTTACTACTGAGGGGGGAATATCCTGGTCCTGGGTCGGCTCTCCGTCCGTGATCGTAATAACAAAGCTCGAGGCGCACGGAAGCCGGCGTGGAGGATCAATCCCCGGTTTCTCGGCATAGTTGTACGGATCAAACCTGAACTTGTCTCTATAAGTGCTTACAGGGTAGGAGCCGTAAAGGTATTCCGGAATCTGGGCGTTATCTTCATTATAATACCGTGGCCCGTATTTGTTTTGAATATTCAGATCAATCTGCCTGAAATAGCCTGTCGCCGTCCAGATGGACTCGCCAATAGGGGTTGCCGGCGTGTTCGTGACGGTGCTCGCAATCCATTTCAGGATGGCGTCCTTTCTTTTTACAGGCTGATCACTCCAGTATACTTCCACATTACCGTCATAATATCCCACCGGAACAACCACCGAGCCGCCCTGTATATTGGGTATATTCATCATGCTGCCGCCATTGTTGTTGCTGTTGTCATTGTTGCTGTTGTTACTGTTGTTACTGTTATTGCTATTATTATTGTTGTTGCTGTTGTTGCTGTTATTGCCGTTGTTGCCCATCGGCTTGCCGGTCTCTATCCTGTCACACGGCATATCCTTCATGCGGGAGACTGTGCCGTCGTCCATCAGTTCGAGGCCCCATCTTACCTTGTCGCCGACCTTCTGAAATACACCCTCCGGTGTTTCATTGTTTCTCAGATGCACGATGACATTACTATGGTTAGCACAGGAGGCGCTATACGTGGTGGCGTCCATACAAAAGGCGGATACGGGAGGCCGGGGCCGAACCATTCTCTTATTCCCCTTTTCGTCTATTTCCGGCTGTCCGCCCCAGTCATTGTTGAATGTAAATATTACGGGGTTGCTGGCGCCCCTGTAAGACGTATATTTCCTTGCATGAGCCAGCGGGACCTGTTTCTGGTAACCTTCGTATTTATTATGCGCTGGCTGTCCGATGAGGTCATTGGGATGGTTGCCGGCATCACTGCCTGACCACCGCTTTGTCTTTCCCCCGATAAGGGCCTTTTTTATCACATCCGCCCTTCTCATTGTGAGCCAGTTCAGGAAGTTGCCGCTCCACTGGCCCATGCCTCCTTCCGGGATGAAGAATTCACCGTTCCTGTAGTTATACCATTTCTCAGGGTCGAAATATCCATAATATTTCTTGGTGGGCTTAAACCCGTCACTTACAGGAGGTTCGAGGTCTCCCCCGTTGCTGCCGGTGGTCTTGGATACGGTCAGCGCATTATAGTTAAAATCATACGCAAAGTAATTCTGGGATGCAGAATTGTCCAGGTTGAGAAGGATATTGGGTTTTACCGCTGTGCCCCCGATGGGCGGAAATGCCGTATAATCCGCCATGCTCGGAGTGCTGCCGCTGCCTGAAAGTGTGTCCCCCCTGGCCGTGAGAATGAAGGCCGTGATAAGAATCACCACGGAAAGGAAACTCATAAAAACTTTCCGTCTCTTTTTATGGTTATGTCCCTTTAATGCCCGCATTGCTGCTCCCCCCTTCTTGCCTGCCACCCTATTTATCCGGCGGCAGAACATGATGCTGAAAAGTTTATTTTAATTCAAATCTTGCAAAGGGCATGGTCATATTCTCTCTGCCGGCAAGGCGGACAATTTCCCTGCTTTAACAGTTCAGCCTTGCGGCATCACTCCGTATCAACAGAATTAACAGCGCCGGGCGGGCAGCCCGGCATACTATATTATTGTCGTAACTCGAAATGGGTCGCTGTTTCCCGCTCAAAAAGGATTCTTTGCTCAGACTCTTATATGATAACATATATTATCAAGGAAGGTTTAATAAATATTTTCAGAATCCAGACATAACCTCAGGATTACATCTCTTTGTAGTTTAAGCATTTTTGAGGTATAGTATTAGGCGTGAGATTTGAAGAGCTGCAACTCCCCGGAAAAATCATGGAGGGAATCAGGGCGGCGGGGTTTACGGAATGCACCCCTGTCCAGGCCCTGACCCTGCCTGATGCGCTGCGCGGCAAGGATATCGCCGCCCAGGCGCAGACAGGCACAGGCAAGACCGCAGCCTTCCTGATCGCTGTATTCTCGCGCATGCTGGCGGTGCGTCCTCCGGCTCGTGGACCATCCCCCCGCGCACTCATAATCGCTCCCACCAGGGAGCTCGTAATGCAGATACATGCTGAGGCAAAACTCCTCGGCGGACCGGCGGGCTTCAGGATAGTGCCGGTGTTCGGGGGGGTGGATTATCTCAAGCAGCGCGGGGAGATCAGCAAAAAGGTCGACATGCTTATAGGCACGCCGGGCCGGCTTATCGATTATCTCAAGCAAAAGGTCTACAGTCTGAAGAGGACCCAGTTTCTCGTGATTGACGAGGCAGACCGCCTGTTCGATATGGGGTTCATCAGCGACCTCAGGTTTCTCCTCAGGAGGATGTCCCCTTACAACAAGCGCCAGTCCATGCTGTTTTCCGCCACCCTTTCCAACCGGGTACTTGAACTCTGCTATGAATACATGAACATGCCGGAGCAGTTTACGGTAACGCCCGAAAAGATCACCGTGGAAGAGGTGGAACAGGAAATCTATCACGTGGGCAAATCCGAGAAACCAGGTCTTCTCCTTGGAATACTGAAGCGCGAACCGAACAGCCGCTGCCTGATTTTCTGCAATACCAGGGCCGCAGTCGAACGGCTCGTGGCGCTGCTTAATGCCAATGATATCGCAACCGCTGCCATCACCGGCGACATCCCCCAGAGAAAGAGAATGAAGGTGCTTTCGCGGTTCAGGGAGGGTTCTCTGCCGATCCTTGTAGCAACGGACGTGGCGAGCAGGGGACTGCATATCGACGGCGTCACACACGTGATCAACTACGACCTCCCCCAGGATCCCGAGGACTATGTGCACCGGATAGGCAGGACAGCACGGGCAGGCGCCCGCGGCAGGGCTATAAACCTTGCGTGTGAGGAGTATGTCCATTCACTTGCTGATATAGAGGAGTATATCAGACAGAAGATTCCGGTCATCCCCGTAACCGCGGAAATGATCGTCACCGGCTACAGGAAGAGGCCACGCCGTCCGCGGAAGAAGATCAGCGGAAAGAAAAGCTCCGTAAGGGGCCAGAGGAAACACAGCAGAAGGAAAACCCCGGCCGGAAAGCAGTATTGATATTGAGAAGAAAAGGCATATTCCAATCCTTCCGGTTGCATGAACGCGGCGCTGAATTTCTCTCTCCGTTACTTCCTGAAGTAAACTTAATATTGCATGAACCGGCATGAGGAGTCCACCCTCTATG
>JAADFS010000129.1 GCA_013152795.1 Deferribacteres bacterium | reverse complement strand
TTTGACGGCGTAGTAGGTGGTGAGGCGAATACCCTCGCAGGATACCTGCTTCTGATGATGGGCGTCATTATCGGACTTATCATATACAGCGGACGGCCGCTTCATCGTGTCCTCCTGTCAGGGCTTCTTGGTTTTATGATCCCGCCGTTTTTATTTACACTGTCCCGGGGAGGGTGGCTGGGATTTATACCCATGTACATTTCCATGATAATACTGACGAAAAAGGCGAAATACATCCTGCTTACATCCCTGGCCCTCATAATCGTGTCATCTCCCGTTTTAATTCCCGGCTTTGTCAAGCAGCGCGTAGCCTCCACATTCGTTTCAGGGAAGGCATATTCAGTATTCGGCAAGCGGATAGTCTTTGAGAAGTCCGCCGCCGCGCGCATAGATACATGGAAGGAGACACTGGAAAAATGGTACAAACGCCCCATCCTGGGCCACGGGGCAGCCGGCGCGGGTTTTATAGATTCACAGTATGCCAGGGTGCTGGGAGAGACGGGCCTGGCCGGTTTCGCCGTGTTTCTGTGGCTGATGGCAAGTATCCTGAGGGCAGGGATGCGGACACTGAATCTCATGGAGGATGACTGGACACGCGGCCTGAGCCTGGGATTTATCGCGGGTTTTACGGGTCTGCTGTTTCATGCATTCTCCGCCAGCACGTTCATCATTATCCGGATTATGGAGCCGTTCTGGTTTCTGGCGGCCATAGTGGTGATGCTGCCGGAGGTTACAGGCAAGGATCTTGCGGCCGCCTCTCCAGGCAGCGGTAATGTCCTGATGCAGCGGGGATATGAGCGATAATCCTACACGGGAAACTTCTGTTGCCCGCAAGATAATAAGAAACACCTTTTTCAACATCATCGGGCGCCTCTGGGGCATTCTGGCAGCGCTGCTCCTGACACCTTATATCATAGAGCGCATAGGCATTGAGAGATACGGCATATGGGCGATTACAGGGGTTGTCACGGGTTATTTCGGACTGCTTGATTTCGGCATCGGAACCTCTTTTGTCAAGTATATGGCAGAGCATTACACCATCAGGGATTTCAGAAAGATAAACGAGGTTGTCAACACAGGGTTCGTGTTTTACTCTGTTGTTGCGGTGCTGATTATTCTTCCTGCTTATTACCTTGTCGGGCCTCTGGTGAGCGTGTTTAATATCCCGCACGACCTGCGCGGGGAGGCCGAGTTTGTCTTTTTGCTCGGCATCATCCTTTTCGCGGTCTCCGGCGCTATGAGCCCTTTCGCGGCTGTCCAGGGAGGATTGCAGCGGATGGACATAACCAACAAGGCGGCGATAGGCGTCTCCGCAGCGGGCATCATCGGCACGGTAGCCTTCCTGGAAGCGGGCTGGGGCCTGCCGGGGCTGATGATCAACAATGCAATTATGCTTGCCGTAAGCAGTATCGTTAATATCTGTATCGCCTTCAGAATACTGCCGGAACTGAAGTTCAACCCCATGTTGTCCAGCCCGGATATGTTCAGGAGGCTGGCCGGGTTTGGCGTGAGGATGCAGATAGCGCGGATAGCCTCGATGGTATCGGTCAATATGGACAAGTTATTGATCGGTTATTTCCTGTCAATCGGTCTCGTGGCCTTCTATCAACTGGGAAGCTCGATAGTGGAGAAGACCAAATCCGTCGCGCTTCTGTTCCTCTCCGCCCTGGTACCGGCGTTTTCGGAGATAGATGCATCCGGAGGAAGAGAGAAACTGATCGAAGGCTATCTGAGGGGAACCAAATACCTTGCTTTAATATCAGTGCCGTTATTCGTGTTTGTCATTATCTCTGCTCCGCAGATAATGAAGGTCTGGATGGGGGACGGCTACGAAAAATCCGCGTGGATAATACGGATTATCGGTGCCGGCTGGTTGTGCGCTGTCCTGGCGGGTGTGAGGGGGGCGGTTGTTCAGGCGATCGCAAGGCCGGGTATGGAGATGAGGGCCGGATTGGTGGCCGTGGCCCTGAACCTTCCTCTGAGCATTATTTTCATTACGCATTTCGGCTTCATGGGCGTTGCATTCGGGACATTGATTGCACTATTCTTCTCAGCAGTATACGGGTTTGTAACACTGCATCGGGAAATCAGGCTTCCGCTCCGGCGTTTCAGGGAGACATCGGTTATAACCGCGGCAGCCGTGTGTATAACCGCAGCCCTGCCTGTTTACGGCCTGACGCCCGTGCTGTCAGAATTTGCAGGCGGACAGGGGCGTATGACAGGCCTCGTGCTTTTTATTGCACAGGCCGTGCTGTTTTTCGGTGTTTATCTGGCGGCGCTGTTGTATATAAGGCCCCTGAATCATACTGATGTTATGCTCCTGGCCGGAGACAGGTTACCTGCGGTCCGGCGCATGATGGCAAGGTTCAGCAAATGAGGATATGTCTGATTAATCCACCCCAGACACTGCACCGGCGTTTCGGTGCACCTTATGTCTTCCAGCCGCTGGGACTGTTGTATGTGGCGGCGGTACTGGAGAGGAGACATCAGGTGTACGTCCTTGATGCCTCGGTGGAGGGGTGGAGAAACCTGAGGGAAATCAACGGCAGGTATTACCTGGGACTGTCGTTTGATGAGATAAGGGAGAGGATAAGGGCCATAAAGCCCGACCTCGCGGGCATAACGGTCCCTTTTTCCATTAACGAAGCGAACGCTGTACGTACGGCCTCGGAGGTGAAGGCCGTCGACAAAGACATAATAACGGTTCTGGGCGGTGTCCACCCGTCTGTGCGTCCCCGGGAGACGCTCTTGTCCGGATGTGTGGATTTTGTGATAATCGGTGAAGGGGAAGAGACGGCCTGGGAGTTGGTGGAAACCCTTGAGGACGGTTCGTCTTGCAGGCTGAAAGATATTGCCGGGATCGGCTTCATGAAAGGCTCCAGGCCGGTACTGACACGCCGGAGGCCGCTGGTCCGCGACCTTGATTCACTCCCTTTTCCGGCAAGGCATCTGTTGCCCATGCACGAGTATTTCAGTGCGATGAGGATAACACGGGGCGCGCGGGCGATGTATACGTTCCATGAGAGGTGGACGAGCGTTATAACAAGCAGGGGCTGCCCCTATAACTGCCGCTTCTGCAGCATCCACCTGACAATGGGCAGGAAGTTCAGGGCCAGAAGCCCTGAGAATATTATTGCCGAACTCAAACTCGCCGTTGCGGATTACGGCATCAGGCACATAAATTTTGAAGACGACAACCTGACGCTTGATAAAAGGCGGGCCGGACGAATATTCGATATGATGGCTGACAGCGGGCTGAATGTTTCATGGAGTGCGCCGAACGGTATAAGGGCCGACACTGTTGACAGGGAACTGGCCGGGAAAATGAAGAGGTCGGGGTGTAAAAGGGTGTTTGTGGCCCCGGAGTCTGGAAGCCAGGATGTGGTTACACGGATTATCGGCAAGAAACTGGACCTGCGCAGGATCGAAGAAGCCGTGGCCCTGTTCAGGGAACACGGAATAGTGGTCGACGGATCGTTTGTCATGGGCCTGATAGGGGAAACACAAAGTGATATATGGAAGACCATAACATACGCCCTCAGCATGAAAAGGGCGGGGATGGCCGCGGCAGGCCTTCACATAGCCACGCCCTATTACGGCACCGCACTGTATAAAGAGGCCCGGCGGAAGGGCTTTATGGAAAAAGACCCGGATGACAGCCTGTTCTCAACGCAGGAGCCGTTGATCGGTACGCCTCAGTGGAGCAGGGGGGAACTCCGCAGGTTGCATGACATAGCCTCCTGGCTCTTGAAAAACCATACCTTCGCGGGGCTGCATGTCTATATCATGATCCTTCGCAGATTCCCGGCGCTCTGGCCGTACCTGAAATACAGCCACAGGATTGTCGCCGGGTTGCGGCATGTGCCGCGGGGATTACGCCGCCGGTTTCACTACTGGTCGCCACTTGCCGGAAACGCCCTTGCCACCGTGAAGCTGAAGGCCACTGGCAGACTGCCGGAGATAAAGTACATGGTTTATGAAGTGACAGACGCATGCAATTCCCGCTGCGGCCATTGCTTTATATGGCGGGACAGGCCTTCGGGGGATATCTTAACCCCTGCGGAGACAGAGGAAATGCTCGGAGATGTACTTTTCAGCGGACTCAGGGCAGTGCTGCTGACAGGTGGAGAGCCGGTACTCAGGGATGACATCAGGGAGCTTATAGGCGCGATTCACAGGGCCAGGCCGGCGGCGGAAATAACATTAAGCACCAATGCACTGCTCCCGGAGCGTGTCCTTGATGTGGCCGATTATGCAATTGCAAACAATATATATATAAATATCGGCATATCGCTTGATGCCGTGGGAGACAGGCACGACCGGATACGGGGGGTGAGGGGCAATTTCAGAAAAGCGGATTACCTGTTGCAGGAGCTGGCCGGACTGAAAGAAAAATACCCCGACAGGATGGGTGTAATCGTCATCGGCCATACACTGTCGAACCTGACCGTGGATACGCTGAAGGATGTGCTGGCATATGCCCGGCAGTCAGGGACAGGGTTTATAACCCAGCTCCATGAAGAGTTTGACTATTATCGCAATGTGGGGAAGAACGGTAATGTCAGGAATTACAGGTGCGCGGACAATACCGCCCTCATCAGGGCGGTCGAGGAATTACCGCCTTCTTTCCACAATGAGATACTGCTCGGTGCAATGAGGCACACGCTCAGGTACCGCTGTGCGGCGCTGCGTGATTTTTTCCTCCTGAGATGCAACGGCACTGTAACGCCGTGCCTGCGTTACAGTGAGGCGGGTGCGGGTGATGTCAGGGCGCGTCCTTTTTCGGAAATCTGGCATAGCGGGGCCGCGCAGGAATCAAGGAGGCTGGTCGAAGCCTGCCCGGGATGTTCCAATTCCTGGGCCGCTTCCTGGAGCTTTGAGTCATGGTTTCCCTCTTTCTGGAGACAGGGTATGGCGCTGGCTGCAAAAAACCTGTCGGCCAGGTGGCGGAACCTGAGGGTGTAGACATTATGCCGAAGATATTATATATGGGTTTCGGGATTTCGCCTGTTGTCAGGGGTGGGGCTATAGTTTATCAGGAATCCCTCATGGAGGCCGTAAGTGCGCGCGGCTGGGAGACTGTTTTCCTGTTCGCGGTGCCGCGCCCCGGCTCCGGCGGCGCGCCCTCCCTGCAGAGGCGCTCTGAAAACGGAATCAGGTTTGTGGAAATCATGAATACGCCTTACAGGCCCGGCTGCCTGAATGACCCCGCACAGCAGTGCCGCCG
>JAADFS010000128.1 GCA_013152795.1 Deferribacteres bacterium | reverse complement strand
GCGTAAAAAAACCCGGCCATAAAGCCTGTGGTGATAATGAATACTGCAATTGAAATCTTTAATTTAAATGACATATCTTCCTCACCTTTTTATATTGAACTTTATTTATAAATAACCTTACAGTAGCATAAAAATACCGATAGCGGGGTGCCGGGAAAGTTTCATCTGCGATACCTTCAGTGGTAACAGGTCACCCCCTCCCCGACCCTCCCCCGTCAAGGGGGAGGGGGATTTCATTCTGCACCCTGACAACTGCACCCTGCACCCTAAACCCTGACAACGGAATATAGTGAAAGAACCGGATGAATCGTGATAACCGTTTATATTGTATTAAGACGGACATGGTTGTCAACCCGGCTGAGGACATGGGGTGCGGCGGCACGTAACCAAGCGTTTCAGCTTATTAAATGGAGAGCCCGGCCGGGTCGTCATTCCGGCAGGCAAAGGGCGCGGGGGATACCGGGGGGCCCTTGCCCCCCTACTACAGCGCCCCCTCGATCTTCACTGCAACGGAAGGTGCAGCGCCGTTTAAAGACAGCCTCGTAAGGTTGTTTATCTTTGCATGCGGGAAATGGGCGGGCACGAATGCCGTGCCGGCGGGGACATCATCCGATATCCTTGCCTTTATATAAACCGTGCCCCTCCTTGAGGTCGCCTTGACGTAGCTGTTGTCGGAAATGCCGTATTTCCTGCCGTCCTCTTCGCTTATCTCAAGCAGGGCCTCGGAGACAACGAGGTCGAGTGAGTTGGACCTTGCCGACATGCTGCCCGAATGCTGGAGTATGTCCCTTACAACAAGACGCAGAGGATACTCGGCGTCAGGCTCTTCATCCGCGCTGTATGCAACGGGATTGAACGCGGGCCTGGGCGCCTCCTCCCCTACCTTAAGCCCCGGCAGGGAATTTATCTCTTCTGATATGCCGGCCAGGTTTTTGACCTTCAGGTCATTTCCCATGGAAAGCGCAAGGTTCCTCAGTATCTGCCAGTCAGGCAGGGACTGGCCTGTGGGGTCAACCACCTTATATGCCTTCTGCATGATTCCTCCGGCATTGGTAAGTGTGCCGTCCTTCTCCCCCCAGCTTGAGGCAGGCAGGACCACATGCGCTAATTTTGCAGTGTCTGTAAGCGCTATGTCCTGCACTATCAGGAAGTCCAGGGCCTTCAGCCTGCTGACCACCTTTGCGCTGTCGGGAAAGGTTATGACCGGGTCCTCGCCCATGATGTAGAGGGCATTGAGCGAGCCGGGGTCATACAGCATCTCCTGCACGCCCTTGCCGGGTTTCTCCACAGGCGCGTATCCCGGCCCGGTGTCCGGGCTTACGCCCATCTGGTAAGCACCGAAGGTGTTTGAGTATTCGGCGGGTACCTGCAGGGCGTCCGGCCCGTCCCCGAGGAGGATGATCAAATCAGCCGCGGCAAGCACGGTGTTCAGGCTGTTGGTGTTTTCCGATATACCGAGCGACAGTGAAAGCATCCTGCTTTCCGCGCGTGCAAATGTCTCCGCAGCGGTTATGATCTCCTGCTCGCTTATACCGGTGATGCCGGAGACCTTCTCCGGAGTGTAATCCTCAAGCAGTGCCTCGAGGGATTCAAACCCCGGTATCTTCGAGACCTTCTCCCTGTCGAAAAGGCCCCTGTCGATCACCGCCTTCATTATCCCGTTGATAAAGGCGATGCCGGTGCCGTGTTTTATCATGAGCCGCTGCGTGCTGTGCCTGGTCAGTTTCGTATCCCTGCTGTCGGCCACGATAAGCTGCGCGCCTTCCCTCTTCGCCTGCAGGATGTTGATGCCGAAGATGGGATGTGTGACGCTCAGGTCGGACTCGACAATCAGGATGACATCCCTGCCGATGGGCGATCTTATGTCAATGCCGCGGCTCTTCAGGCCGAATGCCGCCTCCCATGCCTTCTGCACCCTTGCATGGCCGAAGGCGGCGGATGAGTCTATATTGCCGGAGCCGATGATATCCCTCATGAACTTCTGCAGCATATAGTTGTCTTCATTGGTGCACCTGGGAGAGCCGAGGGCACCTATCGAGTCCGGGCCGTGTGCATCTATGATGGAACGGATGTTCTTGGCAATGTGGTTCAGGGCCTCATCCCACGGCACGGGCATCAGTTCATCCTCTATTCTTATCATCGGTGTCTTGAGGCGGTTTTCACTGTAGATATAGTCAAAACCGAACCTGCCCCTGCCGCAGAGGTTGCCGTCATTTATACCCGCAGATTCCCTTCCCCTTGAGCGCATGATCTCTCCTTCCCTGATCCCGAGGGTAAGGGTGCAGCCGCAGCCGCAGAACGGGCATATGGTGTCCTTTTCATCCAGAAACCATGCGCGTCCCTTGAACTTGTACGGCTTGCTCAGGATCGCGCCGGTGGGGCATATGTCGATGCACTGGCCGCAGAAATCGCATTCCAGTATCTCTCCGAAGGCAGGCTGCACCACTGTCGGGAACCCCCTGCCGATCAGGCCCAGGGCGCCCCTGCCCTGATGCTCTTCGCATATCCTTACGCACTTGCCGCAGAGTATGCACCTGTTGGAGCTTAATTCTATGAGCGGGCTCCTGACATCAGAGGTCACCTCTTTCCTCGGCCTCCTGAACCTTGCCTCCGGCTTGCCGTATTCATAGGCCAGGTCCTGGAGGGCGCACTCGCCCGCCTTGTCGCATACAGGACAGTCAAGCGGATGATGCACCAGCAGGAACTCCAGCACGGTCTGCCGGAGCTTTCTGAGCTTGGGGGTGTCCGTGTTTACCACCATTCCGTTTTCAGCAGGGCTTGAACATGCCGCAAAGAGCCTTCTCTGGCCCTCGACCTCGACTATGCACATCCTGCATGAGCCGTAAGGCGTAAGCCTCTTGTCATAGCAGAGATTGGGTATCTTTATACCGTTTGCCAGCGCAGCCTGGAGAATAGTGCTGCCTTTTTCAGTTGTGATCCGTTTGCCGTTTATTGTTAACTCTATCATTCTGCCGCTCCTTTTCCTGATTTTGCCGCTGCCGCCGTTTCCACCAGTTCCGACGGTTCACCCTCGAAACCGGCGGGTAGAACTTTTATGGAGTTGAATTTGCATGTATCGTAACAGCTTCTGCAGCGAACGCAGAGATCCTGTATTATCCGGTGTGGTTTTTTCTTCTCCCCTACAATGGCCTTTGACGGGCATCCCCTGAGGCACGCGCCGCACCCCTTGCAGAGCTCCTCAATGATATGGAATGAACAGAGGTCGCGGCATATGCCCGCCTTGCACCATTTGTCCCTTATATGGGATTCGTATTCATCCCTGAAGTATCTTATTGTGGTGAGCACGGGATTGGGGGCGGTCTGCCCCAGGCCGCAGAGGGATGTTGCTATTATGTCGTGGGACAGGTCCTCGAGGGTCTCTATGTCGCCTTCCTTGCCGCGGCCCTCGGAGATATCGGTCAGTATGTCAAGCATTATCTTGGTTCCCACCCTGCACGGGGGGCACTTGCCGCATGACTCCTCGGCCGTGAACTCAAGGAAGAACTTCGCCATGCCGACCATGCAGTTGTTGTTGTCCATGACCACCATGCCGCCCGAGCCCATGATGGCCCCGGTCTTGACCACGTCTTCGTATGTGACCGGGATGTCTATGAGGCTCTCGGGGATGCAGCCGCCCGAAGGGCCGCCCATCTGCACGGCCTTGAATTTCCTGCCCTTGCCCTTGATGCCGCCCCCTATGTCGTTTATGATCGTCCTGAGCGGGATGCCCATCGGCACCTCGACAAGGCCGACGTTGTTTACCGCGCCGGTCAGGGCAAAGACCTTTGTGCCCGGGCTCTTCTCAGTACCCAGGTTCCTGTACCACTCCGCGCCGTGCAGGATGATCGGCGAGATGTTTGCAAGTGTCTCGACATTGTTGAGCACAGAGGGTTTCTCCCACAGGCCCTTGTGGGCCGGGAACGGCGGCCTCGGCCTCGGCATGCCGCGCTTCCCTTCAATGGAGCGCATGAGCGCCGTCTCTTCACCGCAGACAAATGCGCCTGCACCGAGGTATATCTCGAGGTTGAAGTCAAAACCGCTGTCCAGGATGTTCTTGCCCAGAAGCCCTGCCTCGGTGGCCGCGTCTATGGCCATCTGCAGCCTCTTGACGGCCAGGGGATACTCCGCCCTGACGTAGATATAGCCCATGTTTGCGCCGATGGCCCTTGCGCCTATGATCATGCCCTCGATCACGGCATGGGGGTCGGCCTCCATGATTGACCTGTCCATGAATGCCCCGGGGTCGCCCTCGTCACCGTTGCAGAGCATGTATTTTGTATCGGACTGCACCTTTGCGCAGAATTCCCATTTAAGCCCGGTGGGAAAGCCGGCGCCGCCCCTGCCCCTTATGCCCGAGTCCTTTACGACCTTTATGATCTCCTCGGGGGTCATCTCAGTAAGCGCCTTTGCAGCCGCCATGTAGCCGTCCCTGGCAATGTACTCCTCTATCTTTTCGGGGTCGATGAGCCCCTTGTTCCTGAGCGCCCTGAGCACCTGGTGCTTGAAGAACGGTATCTCGCTCATCACGGGGATGGCCTTTCTCTTTGCGGGCATCCTGTACATGAGCTTCTGCACGGGCCTCCCCTTTACAAAGTGTTCCTCCACGAGATGGGGTATGTCCTCGGGCCGCAGCTTCTGATAGAATATCTCATCAGGATACACTGCAATCACCGGACCGCCCGCGCACAGGCCGTTGCATCCCGTAAGCACGATTCCGATCTCCTTGTCAAGCGACCTCTTCTTCAGTTCAGCTTCAATGGCTTCCTTTATCTTAAGTGACCCGGCGGATACGCAACCCGTTCCTGCACATACCATAAGACTGACACGCTGTTGCTCGGACATAATGTTGTAAACCTCCTGCTGTTATTTTACTCTTTCAATCTTCACTGCATCCAGACGGCTGCATGTATTTCCAGAAAAGTGTGTAAGCTCATTTATACCGCCCGAGGGGAAATGAACGGGGGTGGAGACCACTCCCTCGGGCACTGCATCCGTGACCTTTGCCCTCAGGTATACGGAGCCTCTCCTTGAGGTGATCTTTATATGGCTTTCATCGGATATCGCATGTCTCTCCGCATCTTTTTCATTTATCTCAAGGAATGCCTCGGCCTGCACGAGCTTCAGGGCCTCCGACCTCGTGGACATGTTGCCGGAGTGCTGGAGCACGTCCCGTGTAACGAGTGTGTAGGTGAACTCACTGTCACACGGCTCTTCAGGCTCGTAAGCCACGGGATGGAATGC
>JAADFS010000127.1 GCA_013152795.1 Deferribacteres bacterium | reverse complement strand
TTTATAACAGGATCTGTATTATCAAGTCTGCCTGCGGTGCCCGCATCCTCTCTCAGGTTTCCATATTTGTCGACAAACAAGGCATGAATAAAACCGCGCCACTTGCGGATGCCGTCGGTTTCCATTTTTTCAGGGATAAAATATGCCTGGTAGACAGCACCTTCGCCGTCCCGCTGGTTCACGAGGACACTTGCGGCAGTGCCGGAGGATGTACGCTTGAGGGCGTCATAGACGGCGTTTATAAGCGCCGCCTCAAGCTGATAGCCGTCTTTTGCCTCAAAAAAGTTGTCATTGTTTGCATCTGCGTCACTGTCATACTCTGTTTCCAGGTCAGGCAGGAAATTGCCGTTGCTGTCCGTAAATCCGCCGTTTCTCGCCGCACCTCCTGCCCTTGTATCCGTTAGGGGATCATAATCACTGTTAGGCCAGTTCAGGAGCCTCTTGCCGTCCGGCGTATTGCCTCCGAAATTCACATAGATGAAATAATGGGTGAGGTTCTGATTGTATCTGTCGGCATCAAGTCCGAAATCCGCAACATCATCCCTCAGGTCCCTGTATTTGCCGTTCAGATAATCAATATGACCATAGAGGGCGACATTGTCGATAAAGTGTGAACCCTCGAGGTCCGGGTCCCAGAAATAGTTCAGAAGCGCACCGTCGACAGTGGTGGTTGTATCAGCCCAGGCAGGCGGATTTGTCGAAGAATCGGCATATGTAGGGCCGTATCCCTTGAGAACGGTCGGGATCTCCAGGTCAGCAGTGGGCTCCCCATCCGTGATGGTGATTACAAAGCTCTTGGCGCACGGCTCCCATCTTGTACCGGAAGAAGGATCAATTGCATAGTTGTAGGGGTCTGCCTCATCGCTCACGGGATAAGAGCCTGTGGCATAGGTGTTTGAAGAGTATCTCGGCCCTGTGGGGCCTGTGGTGCTGTCCTGGGCGAAGTATCCTGTCGCCGTCCAGAGGGACTCGGCGATTGGTGTGGATGACGTAAAAGGACTGTCTGCGATCATGTTAACTATCTTGTCTTTTACCGCCTGGTAATATCCGACGGGAACCACCACGGTCCCCCCGTTTACCTGTATTATCTGCCCTCCTCCGGAGGCCCCTGTTTCTCCCCTGCAGTTACCGCCGCCGTCATCTTCTATTGTGCCGTCAGTCATCAGTTCAAGGCCCCATCTCACGCTTCCGCCTACTCTTTGAAATACACCCTCGGGCTCCACGTCACTATGTACAACGATGTAATACTTGGTTGAATTAACGGTGAAATAAGGGATCTCATCCGTATAGGTGCCTGTAGCATTATCAAAGGTGAATGTCAGGGGGCAGTCACTGTATGGGGTATAGTCTGCCGTATTGAGATAGCCGTCTTCAGCGACACAGAGTTCCTTTTCATAACCCTCGAGCTTAATGTGTGCCGCCTTTCCGAGGAGGTCATTGGGGTGTCCGCCCGTTATGCCGGACCTGGCCCTTGTCCTCCCGCCGACAAGCGCCTTTTTCAATATATCGGCCCTTCTTGTCGTCAGCCAGTTCAGAAAATTACCGTTCCACGGACCGGCTGGGTCTTCTACAAACTCCCCACCCGTATATGAATAACTTTTACCGGAGGCGAAATAACCATAGTATATCTTTGAAGGAGTAAAGCCCTTGCTTGCCGGTATGGAGGCGCGTCCGCCGCCGGAAGTCCTTGCATTCCAGTTGAAATCGTATGCAAAGTAATATTGGGAATTTGAGATGTCCAGGTTGATAAGGACATTCGGCTTCAGCAACCTGCCGCCGAAAGGCGGAAATGCAGTGTACTGCACTATACCCGGTTCTCCCTGTGAGAATGCATTGCCGTGTAACATTGTGATAACAGCCATAATGATTCCTGCTGAAACAAGAGTTCTGAAAACTCCCCGTGCTGTCTTATGAATATGTCCGCTTAATGTCTTCATCTCTTTGTCCTCTCCTGTTGCTTGTTTAATTATTCAATTCAGTTATAATGTAAAGCAAATTCGATGCTAAGGATAAACCCGCTTGATTTTAAAAGACTTAGGGCAGATTGGCTTGATTGTTATGGAGGCTGTTCTATAGATTTGTGTAATCCGTTACATAGTTTCATATTGTTATCTTACTCTTAGACTTAATGTTGCATAAATCTGCAGGAGAGCCTGCCGTAAAACCTTTATAAAGCGAGCAGACTCCTCTGCCTGTTTATACAACATTAAGGCAACCCTGCTTGCATTAAGGTGAATTTTTGTTATACTATCAGGCAAAAAGGAAACTGCATGTACTTTCTGCCCATATCCCTTGCCATCTTTCTGATCTTTCTTCTCATTACCCCGTTTCTCCTGTTTATGCTTCCGGCTGTTGCATTTGCAAAGTTAGGGTTAAGCCCCGTGGCAGGGCTTGTGTTTTTCTTCTTCTGCCTGGCGGGAAGTCTGATAAACATACCGGTTTACAGGAAAGAGCTCGATTATTATGAAGAGCCTGACGATGTAACGAAGATTTTCAGCAGGTTTTTCGGGATACGGGTGCCTGAAGTGCATGAAAGGATTATCGCGCTCAATCTGGGTGGGGCTGTCCTGCCCGGATTGTTGTGCCTGTATCTTCTTCCAATGGTAAATCTCCTTTCCGCATTCCTGGCAACCGCCGTAACCGCTGCTTTCTCCTATTACTTAAGCAAGCCTGTGAGAGGAGTCGGCATAGTGATTCCTGCATTCATCCCTCCGATTGTCGCTGCAGTCGCTGCATTGACATTTGCCGGGAAGGCGGATGCGCCTGCTGTTGCATACATATCAGGAGTTTTAGGGACACTGATAGGGGCCGACCTCCTCAGGCTCCATCAGTTGAAGACATTCCGCCTGTCTTTTCTGAGCATAGGCGGCGCCGGGGTCTTTGACGGCATTTTTATAGTTGGTATAATATCAGTACTGCTGGCATGACGTCCTGTCAAAGAATTTTAAATAATCTATTTCCCGGCCGGGAAATACTGAAGATTCTTCCGGAGGTCAAACATGAAAGAACTTGACAGACACGAAGCCTTTGAACTTGCCTCACCCTATCCTTACACACTGGCTGTTACACTGGATAAAAGAGACAGGCCCAATATCATAGGGCTCTCATGGTGGATGTTCACTTCGTGGAGTCCCCTGATGATCGCAATCTCAGTGGGGCATGAGAGGTATTCCCATGAATGCCTTGAGCACCACAAGGAGTTTGTGCTGTGTTTCCCTTCGGAAGGCCAGGAAAAGGACGCCTGGCTTTGCGGGACCAAGAGTGGAAAAAAAACGGATAAGTTTCAGGAGACGGGTTTCAAGCCCGTCCATTCAAAGCTCGTAAGACCGCCTCTTATAGATGGTGTTACGGTTGCTTATGAATGCAGGATCGTAAATCAGGTGGAGACGGGAGATCACACGCTTTATATCGCAGAGGTAGTCGCAATACACGGCAATCCCGAAAAGATTAATCATCTCTACTCAATACACTATACCAAGCTGGTAAGTATAGGCTCAAAGGGAGATATCAGGTTTGATCTGAAGTATCAGCACTGATTGTTGCATAAAGAGGCAGGAGACTGTGCCGGAAAATATTGTTCAAAATTCAGTGTCCGGTAATTCCGGAGTTCAGCATATCTCGTAACCCAGTTGAGCCAGCAGGCGTCCTGCAACAGAGTTGAAAGTCTCTTTATTTGCCTGTGTAAAATGATTCCGCCAGTCACCGGCTATGCCCTTTCGTTTCAGGTGGCTGTCCGGTTCCCCCTTTTTTTGTAAAGTAATCGAAGGTTTGTCAAAAGAAGTCTCCGATATTATTATATTGATTCTGTCATTTGATAAATCATATCCAAGGAATTTGGCAATGCGGCGTATAGAGTCGAATTTATTGTTTATCAGCTCTTCATATGTGATGAACAAGCCGGGAATGCCCATTCGGGCCAGTTCCAGACAGTCATTAAGCCAGTTGGCCAGCCTTGCAGGGAATGTGTTTATTAAATAGTTGATGGCCTGCTCTTTGTTGAACCTGCGAAGCAAGTGTCCCCACTCGTTGTCGCCGTTCTTATAAATTTCCCTGTAGTAAAAATAAAAGGATACCAACTGGTCTCTTGGGTCGCGATAGTTAAAAATAATTTTAAACCTGTTGTTTCGATAGAAATTGAAATGGGCCGGACTTCCCGTGAAGTGTCCTGTAAGAAAATAACCAGTGGGAATTCCCTGGAGTATATCTAAAGAAAGCTCGGCGGTCTCCGGCCAGAAGACAGACAGTCCTGTAATTTTCTGAACTATGTCAGCAAGAAGATGAGTTCCGGCCTTAGGGCATGAAAAACAACAGAACGGGCCCTTCGCAGAAAAAATATTCCCCGCTCCAGGGGAATGAAGATATTGCAACAGGTCCTGTTTAACGAATGTCCTGCTGAACTGCGGATTAAGACCAGCAGCCCTGCGGTAGGAAATAATGGCCTCATCCATTCTATTTGATTCAAACAATATATTGCCAAGCTGTTCATGGTATGCTTCTATTTCCGGACTTATTGAAATGGCTTTCCTGATAAGATCAATACTCAACTCTGTATTCCCCGCCTGTTTGGCGGTTAATCCCTTCAGAAACAAGGCCAGATGATTGTCCGGAGCAATGCGAAGCACTCCGGAGAGTACTTCGTCGGCTTTATGGAGGTTGCCTGCTCGTAAAAGATTTGCACCCTCCAGCAAATAATCATTTGCACTCATATTATTATCTTTTCTGTAGGGCATAGCACGCCGGAACCCATAAGATCGTTGAACAGGGAACTCTTAAAGGTCAACATAATTCATAACCAACTAATCTTGCAGCGCAGAGCATAAGTGTTCATTAGTATCTCAACTGCAAATAATATGCCTGTATATCTTTTGCCTTGCGTACCGTTTCTGTTGACGAAAGACTTGGACGGGCGCTGCTAACCTTCTGTTTATAACCACAAGAAAATAAAAATGAAATGCAGACATTAAAGGTGAGAAATGACTTTAAACCTGTTTATGCAGGAAAACCGGTTTATCTTTTCCATAGGAAACTCTTTTCATGCAAACCGACAAGCCTTGTCAACTAATTGACATAATCCTAACGTCTTCATTTAGTGATACATGAAAGGATTCTTTATTCCCTAAGGGCATCACCACCTGTAATCCTTGGCACACCCGGAGGTAAAAGATTCAGATTAAAAAATCCGGAACTCCTGAAATTCAGTATGTCAACTATCATATCGGGCTTAAATTCTATGAAATACTTGAGGAGCCGATAAT
>JAADFS010000126.1 GCA_013152795.1 Deferribacteres bacterium | reverse complement strand
AAATGGTCATACCGCACCCCGCCGCATGGTTACACAAACAGCGTGGGGCTGGAAATTATGGACCCTCCTCCGCTATACACAGAGGTTCTCAGAACACTTCAATAGGTGCTCGCCCGATGCCGTGTTTTTCCGGTTTTGTTGCATAAATGACAGGAGAGCCTGTCCGCCGGCGGTATTTTTATGCCACTGTAAGGTTAAGCCGTGCAGAAGATTTTCCACAGAGAAGTGCCGATATATGATAAAATAAAATAATACCTGTGAAGGTGAAGAATCCCGTTTTTTAATTATCCCCAGAAAAAAAGGAGGTGTCTGCTTTGGCTTTGGAGCAACATTACGATGAGAAAAGACTATTCTGCCGTCTGACGGTTGATGCTGAACTGACCTATACGATAGCGGGTGAAGACGGAACATACAAGGGACAATGCAGGAATCTGAGCCATACCGGCATACAGTTCGTCACTGACCAGGCCCTGCCCGAGGGAAAGGCAATTGAAGTCGTCATTGATACAAAGAGCGTAAAATTCAACCCGATGAAGGCTGTCGTGGAGGTTGTCCGCGTGGAGCCCTCAGGAGACAGCCGGTACAAGACCGCCGGAATAATAAAAAAATACAGGTAGCTGTTCAAGGGGGACGTGCCTGGTGATATGAGGAGATTTTTAATCGGATCAATAGCCGGTTTCCTTCTGTTGTTTCCATTTTTTTATACCGGCACCGCAGCCGCATGGCACACCCAGACCCATCTTGCCGTTGCAAGGGCCGCGGGATACAGGCAATGGTATAATGCCGCAGCAGCGGATATCACAAAAATCAAGGCAGGCTCCATTGAGTCCTATAACCATTTCTTCAACAATCCCCGCAATGCCGGGGTTACACCGGAGATGGTCCTCACCCAGGCTGATAGATACAACATGCCGTCGGACACTGCGGGGCACCTCTACGGAGCCATTGTCGGCTCTTTAAGGGAATACTCTGCCAGTCGTGAAAAGGGACGTTATGCAGAGTATCATCTCGCCTTCACGGCCCATTACATCACAGACCTCTCCCAGCCGCTTCATAATATCCCGTATGATGAATTCAACAGGGAGAATCATCAGGCCAATGACGGAGTGGTCGACGGAGAGGTTTTAAAGAATATCGACAGGATTAAGAGACACATGTACCCGGTGAAACTCAGGCCCGGGCATTTTGAAAAAGACCTTGCAGCAGAGATTGCAAGGGTCGCCGAGATATCACGGCGCCTCGGCCTCAGGCTTAAAAAGGAAGGCAGAATCATGACAAGCCGGGAGGCTTACACGCAGTTGGGGCACAGCGCCTCGCTCCTTAGAGCAGTACTGCAATATCATTCACCGTAAATGTTGCTACAAACCGTTGCGGGTTGCGGGTTCAACGGCTGTAAGGCCGGGGGATATTGGAGTTTTAACGGAAAAGGGTGCAGGTGTCAGGGTGCAGGGTGCAGGAAAAACATAGAATTCCATTCTGCATCCGCAGCTTTGAACTCAGAACTCAGAACTCAGAACTTTGAACCTTGAACTTTGAACTTTAACTCACTTGCTCTGTAATTTGATATTTTCAACTGGAATGTGCACGGAGGGAAACATGAGTGAAATCAGGATTCAACGCAATCCGGATGAAGAAAGTCTGAAAAAGCAGGGCGTATTCGGGTGGCCTGTGTGGACAAAAGAGGCCTCTGAATTCCCCTGGACATATGACGCCGAGGAGACCTGTTATTTCCTTGAGGGAGACGTGGTTGTCACGCCTGAAGGCGGCGAACCGGTCGAGATCGGCAAAGGGGACCTGGTGACATTCCCGGCAGGTATGTCCTGCACGTGGAAAATCCGCAAGGGTGTGAAAAAACACTATAAATTCGGCTGAATGGCGGGCATGATCAAGATCGGTATAAGCTCCTGCCTTCTCGGACACCCGGTCCGCTATGACGGAGAAGACAGGCGGGAGCACGTCCTTATCCATGCACTGGGCGAATACTTTCAGTTGGTGCCCGTCTGTCCGGAGGTGGAATACGGCCTGCCTGTGCCGAGGGAACCCATGCGTCTCACCGGCAGTCCAGCCGCCCCCCGCCTCATAACCATCAGTACCGGAGTCGATCACACGGATGCAATGCTGCAGTGGATCAGGGGAAAGATCGAATACCTGTCGGGGGAGAATCTCTGCGGATTCATCTTCAAGAGCAGGTCGCCGAGCTGTTCCGCCGGCGGTGTGGAGGTATATTCCCCTTCAGGCGGCAGGAATAAAAGGGCTGCGGGCATATTCAGCAGGGCGTTTATGCGGCACTTCCCGTCCGTGCCGGTTGAAGAGGAGACAGGGCTTTACACCGCCCGCGCAAGAGAGGAGTTCATAGAACGGGTGATTGATTTCAGCAGGAAACAACCGCAGGGAGCCGATTGATCAGATCACCACGAGGTTATCCCTGTGGATTACCTCGTCCGAATATTTATATCCCAAAATCCTCTCTATTTCTGAGGTCTTTTTGCCCTTGATAAGCTCAAGGTCCGCAGAGGAGTAGTTCGTCAGTCCCTTTGCGATTTTTCTGCCGTCCTTACTCATGCACCTTATGTAATCACCGACTTCAAAGCTTCCCTCGACCCTCACGATGCCGGACGGCAGAAGGCTTTTACCCATGGTTGTGAGGGCCTTTACAGCCCCGTCGTCGATATAAACAGCGCCCCTTGACCTCACGCCGTAGGCTATCCAGCCTTTCTTGGAGGACAGCCGCTGCTGCCGGGGCCTGAAATACGTCCCGATTTCCTTTCCCTCCAGCAGTCTTGCAATGAGGCCGCTTTTTCTGCCGCTCATTATGACCACGGGAATCCCGTGATCAACCGCCTGCCTTGCAGCAAGTATCTTGGAATACATGCCGCCCGTGCCGACTGCACTGCCCCTGCCCCCGGCGAGTTTTTCGATATCAGGGGTGATCTTCTCCACGGTTTTAATAAGCCTGGCGCCTCTCTGCCGGGGGTCTTTTGTATAAAGCCCGTCCACATCGGACAGTATAATCAGCATGTCCGCCTCCACAAGCCCTGCGGCAAGCGCTGCCAGCATGTCATTATCCCCGAATTTTATCTCATCAACGGCAACGGGGTCATTCTCGTTTATCAGGGGTATCACCCCGCAGCCCAGGAGGGTGAAGAGGGTGTTCTTGGCGTTGATATACCTGCCGCGGTTTGAGATATCATCCCTTGTAAGGAGTATCTGCGCGACCTTCTTGTGAAAGCCGGCAAAGTGCTGCTCGTATGCCCACATCAGGCTTGACTGCCCGATTGCGGCGGCAGCCTGTTTGAGCCTGATATCCCTGGGCTTTTCCCTGAGGTCAAGCTTTTTGAGCCCTGCAGCGATTGCGCCGGAGGAGACGATCACCGCCTCGTATCCCCTGTCCAGGACCCCTGCGATGTCCCGCGTGATCGCCTTGAGTCTCCTTGTGTTAAGCCCCTGCTCGGCCGAGGCGATAATATTGCTTCCTATTTTTATTACCAGGCGTCTCATGCCGTCTGCTGCCTGCTCTTGTACTCCTCCACCTTTTCACCAAGATATATTACCAGTTCTTTCAAGCCCTCTCCGGTAACAGCGCATACCGGGAAAAAATCATAGTGTTTATCTTTACAATATCGTGCAAGGCTGTCAAGTCTCCTGCCGTCGCCCTTTATGTCGAGCTTTGTCGCAGCCACTGCCTGGGGCTTTTTTATCAGCTCCGGGCTGTACAGCTCAAGCTCCCTGTTGATCTTTTCAAAGTTACCGACGGGCTCCCCCTCCGCCATCTCGGATATGTCGACAAGGTGCAGGAGGATGGAAGTCCTCTCAACATGGCGCAGAAACTGAAATCCCAGACCCGCGCCCCTGTGCGCGCCTTCCGTCAGTCCGGGGATGTCGGCGATCACAAAGCTCTTGAAATCACCGTACTTGACGACCCCGAGGGCGGGCACAAGTGTGGTAAACGGGTAATCCGCAATCCTGGGCCTGGCGGAAGACAGCGCGGAGATGAGCGTGGATTTCCCGGCGTTCGGCAGGCCGATCAATCCCACATCAGCCAGGAGCTTAAGCTCCAGTGTCAGGGTTCTCTCTTCCCCGGGCTCCCCGGGCTGGGCAAACCGCGGCGCCTGCCTCGTGGCGCTCTTGAAGTGCGCATTGCCCACGCCTCCCCTGCCGCCTCTTGCGGCAATGTACTCCTGGCCGTCTCTTGTAAGGTCGCACAGCACTTCACCGGAGTCCGAATCCCTGATAAGGGTGCCGACAGGCACGGGTATAACGAGGTCTTTGCCGTTTCTGCCGTGCATATCCTTGCCCATGCCTGGCTGTCCCTTTTCAGCCCTGTACTGCCGCCGGTATTTGATATCGAGGAGCGTGTTGATGTTTCGGGTCGCCCTGAAAATAATGTGTCCGCCCCTTCCGCCGTCACCGCCGTCAGGGCCGCCCTTCGGGATAAACTTCTCCCTCCGGAAACTCACACATCCCTTTCCTCCGTCACCGGCCTTTACATGTACCTCTACATGATCAATAAATTGCATCGCAACCCCGCCTGTTTTATTCTCCACCCTGAGCTTTCAACAAAAAAGGCGGGCTGAACCCGCCTCCTGACCTGCTGTACTCACCAAAGAGTCTTATTTGTTTTTTATGCTTCCGCAGGATAAACGCTTACCTGCTGCTTTGATTTTCCCTTGCGCTCGAATTTCACAATGCCGCTTATCTTGGCAAAGAGCGTGTCATCACTGCCCCTGCCCACATTGAACCCCGGGTGGATCTTGGTGCCCCTCTGCCGGACGAGTATATTGCCGGCCCTGACAATCTGGCTGCCGTACTTCTTCACACCCAGGCGTTTTGACTCACTGTCGCGGCCGTTTCTCGTGCTGCCGACACCTTTTTTATGAGCCATTTTCCATCCTCCAAAAATTATCCGGTTTTTATACTGGTTATCTTAACGGTTGTATACTGCTGCCTGTGCCCTCTCAGCTTCCGGTGGCCTTTCCTTGTCTTCTGCTTGAACACAAGGACCTTCCCGGCCTTGCCGGTCCCCAGGACGTCGGCCGTTACTTCCGCTGAATCAATAAAGGGAGTGCCGTATGAAATATTGTCTCCGTCGGAGACCATCAGGACATTCCCGAAGGTAACGGAATTACTGTCATCAATCTTTTCTATCTTAAGGATATCTCCTTCCGAAACCCTGTAACCCTGTATTGCTTGCCGCCTGTTTCTATTATCGCATACATGAAAAAGCCTCCAATTGCCAAGGTAGACTAATTTTTTAACATAAATCCGCTGGTAAAGTCAATTTCACTAAAAAATTTGTTCTGATATAATAGGGCGATGAACAAGCTGATTCTTTTCGACATAGACGGCACCCTGATAAGCACGGGCGGGGCCGGCTCAAGGGCCCTGGACAGGGCGTTTCTTGAGCTTTTCGGCATAAGGGATGCATTCAGGAATATCTCAATGGCCGGCAAGACAGACCCCGAGATTATGAGGGAAGGCCTCACTGCGCACGGATTTTCCCACGTGGACGGCAATCTTGAAAAAATGAAAGACATGTATCTACATTTCCTCAGACAGGAGATTGAAAATCCGCTCCGCCACCTGAAGCCCGGCATCAGGGACGCACTTACCATCTTTAACCGCGAGGGGATCCCCCTCGGCCTCCTTACGGGCAATCTCCGGCAGGGCGCTCAGATAAAACTTTCGCCCTTCGGCCTGTATGAGTTCTTTCTCGACGGCGCCTTCGGCAGTGACGATGAGGACAGGGACAGGCTCCTGCCCATAGCTATCGACAAGTTTGCGAAAAAGGGTTTTGAATTTTCCCCTCAGGACTGCATTATAGTGGGCGACACCCCCAGGGATGTGAGGTGTGCGAAGGTCCACGGTGCAAACTGTATTGCAGTGGCCACGGGCCCGTATTCAAAAGAACATCTGCTGGACACGGAAGCGGATATTGTGCTGGAGTCCTTTGAGGAGAGGGAAAAGTACATGGACTTTATAATGCGGCGGTAAAGGGGGGATATACCCTTTCTCCGCATAATATATCTGACAGTGGCAACAGGATTTCATTCTGCCCCCTGACAACTGCATCCTCTGCAATTATCCCACCGCTTTATAAAGCTTTTCCGGCAGGCCCTCCTGCCATTTATGCAACATTAAGGTAACGTTAAAGATTTCCTGCATAAAGCCGTTTACCTTAGAAAAGGGCAGGTATACCGTGTTAAACGAACAATTCGAAAGGATGCGCTGGTATAGCAGTAAGTTATCGCCATTCTTCGCCGACCTTCGACAGTTTGCACCAGTCAGGTGGTTCATAGGGCAGAGGGACCGTATTGCATCGTACCTCTACATTGTCTGTATGGCCGGATTTGCCTACTGGGTTTACCGCTTGATGATAATCGACGTAAAACCTCAAATGGACCGTCTTGTTTTTATCGAGGATTCCAGGGATGCACTGACCTTCTTGTTTTTTGGTCTGTTTGGTTTGATCTATGTGCTATTCTTTGCCTCCTTTATAGTCAAGTTTGTTTATAACATAATCCGCAGCGGAATAGATTCGTTAGTCCCCGCGCAGTGGTATTCACTGGTAAGATCGGCACTTCTCCTGCTCTGCCTGAACTTTGCCTTTCTGTATATCCAGAATATAAAAACAGCCGGGTTGACTGCATATATGCAGTTTGTTGAAATTCTCCACACATCCAAAGAATATACGCCTGTTGTGAGAAAAAACGTGGATATCCTGCGACTGCTTGAAGACGTTGGAAGGGAGCCGCGGGATTAAACAATCAGAGACCCTCTTATGTATAATATATCTTCACACAACCGTCCCCCTGCCGGCTTCGCTGTCTATTTTCATCTCCCAGCCGTGGGCCTTTACGAGGTGCTTGACGATCGCAAGACCAAGGCCGGTTCCGCCGAGTTCCCGTGAGCGCGAGGGGTCAACCCTGAAGAAACGCTCCCCGAGCCGCGGGATATACCTGCCGGGGATGCCGATACCGGTGTCTTTTACAAAAATACAGCGCCTCCCCCCGTCCTCTGCAACGCCGATCTCGATCTCCCCTTTTTCGGTGAATTTTACGGCGTTGTCCACAAGGTTAATCAGTATACGCTCAAGCATGTCCCTGTCCGCATGGATCTCCGCCTCGCCTGATTTCAGATTCTTCTTAAGGGCGATATCCTTCTGCGCGGCCTGCACCAGGAATGTAGCGATGACATTGTCGATAACCCCGGAGAGATTCACCATGGTCTTTTCCATCTTCACCGCTCCGAGCTCTATACTTGAGAGTGTTAATAAATCATCCACCAGCCTGTTCAATCTTTCACTGTGGGACTTGATCGTGCTGAGAAACTTCTCTGCGTTCGTCCTGTCATACATGGCGCCGTCCAGCAGCGTCTCGGCAAAGCCCCTGATAGCCGTCACAGGTGTCTTCATCTCGTGAGAGACATTCGCCACAAAATCCCTCCGCATCTGTTCGAGTTTCTTCAGGTGTGTTGCATCATGGAAGACGGCCACAACGCCGGCCAGTTCCCCCACATTGTAAAACAGCGGGGAGACGCGGACGAACAGGTGTCTCTCCTCCGGTGAATCAATAACCACCCACGCAGAGCCGGGCAGGCGCTCCTGCTTAACCCTGTCTATGAGTGAGAGGAAATCCGGGCTGCGCACAATTTCAATAACAGGCCTCCCGTCAATAGCGGAGACGCCGAATATCTCCCTTGCAACATTATTTGAGAGCTCAACGGTCCCGTGTATATTGACCAGTAAGAGGGCGTCTGGAATGTTTTTAAGGATCGTGTTCAGACGGGTCGTCTCCTCATCCCTCTTTTCAAGGCTTTTCTGAAGCTCTGAGGCCATATTGTTGAGGTCATGCGCCAGCTCGGTAAATTCCCCTGCGCCCTCCAGGTAGAGTCTCTTTTTGAACAGGCCGTGAGACAGGGCACCGGCGTAATCGGTTATGCGGCTGAGGAGCTTCCGGATTCTTTCCGTCTGCCAGATCAGGAGGCTCCCGGAAGTCAGCAGTATCAGTATTACCGCGAGGTTGATCTTCAGCCTCAGCAGGTTGACCGATTTATTTATATCATTCAGGGGTACGGCAAGCCTGACAAACCCCGCAAGTCTTCCGTCCCGGACGACTTTCTCCGCTACGTAAAGGAGCTGATACCGCAGTGTCTTGCTCCGGCGGATGGACCAGCCCGTCTGTGAGGTCAGTGCCTGCTGAATCTCCGGCCTGCCGGCATGATTGTCCATCAGGGACGAATCATTATCCGAGTCGCCGAGCACCCTTCCGCTGCCGTCGATCACCGTGACCCTTGCGCCTGTTTCAGCCTTGATCATCCTGCACAGGCCGTCAAGGGCACCGGGCGTGCTGAATGGAATATTTTTCGATATGAGGGCTGCCTGTATGGAGAGGTTTTTCCTTAAGGTCTCAAGGTAATTGGCACGGACAACGCCGGTGATATAAAACTCGATAAAGACGACGGAGATCAGGAGGATCACGGAGTATATAATAAAAGTCCTTCTGAAAATCCGCCTCTTCATAAATCCTCATCAACATAATAGCCGATGCCCCGCCTTGTTTTGATATAAAAAGGTTGTGAGGAATCGTCCTCTATCTGCGCCCGCAGCCTCCTGATATGTACATCCACTGTCCGCGGCTCAACAAATGTCTCGTCCTTCCATACGGCATCCAGCAGCATATCCCTGCTGAAGACCCGTCCCCTGTTCCTGACAAGATACAGCAGGAGGTTGAACTCTGTTGCGCTCAGTTTCACCGGGACGCCCCTTTTCTTTACCTGGTATGTATCTGCATTGATCTCAAGCTCTGCGATCTTCACGATCCTGTCCCCTGCCGGTCTTTCACGTGTCCTCCTGAGCACGGCCTTTACACGGGCGAGCAGTTCCCGGGGGCTGAACGGCTTGGTGATATAGTCGTCAGCCCCCATTTCCAGCCCGAGCACTTTATCAACTTCCTCGTTCTTTGCGGTCAGCATAATGATCGGAACCGAAGAAGTCTCCTCAGAGGACTTCAGGATTCTGCATAACTCCATTCCCTGCATCCCCGGCAGCATCAGGTCAAGAACAACAAGGTCGAATGCATCCCTCCTGAGAAGCCTCAGGGCGTCCTCTCCATTTGAAGAACACGCGGTCTCAAACCCCTCTTTCTTTAAATTGTAGGAAAGGAGTTCCAGGATGTCTTTTTCATCGTCAACGATCAGGATTTTGGCCTTCATGGTCTCCGGTCACATCTACCTTTATCCCATCGCTTTATAAAGGTTTTGCGGCAGCCTCCCTTGCCGCGTTCATGCAACGTTACGGTCTATTATACAGTATCACGATGGGGAACAAACTTCAGAGTTCAAAGTTAAGGGTGCAGTATGCAGTTGTCAGGGGGGCAGGGTGCAGAAAAAACATGAAATTCCATTCTGCCCCCTGACAACTGCACACTCCGAACACCGGTATTTTTATGCCGCTGTAAGGTGAAGTTCCCAAAAGACAACCGGCATCCGGAAACAGAGGAATACTTTTGCAAGGGTCCCTCTCCTCCCTATCTGAATTCCAGCGGTAAGGCTACAGGAAATGTGAACGGCAGCGAGGCGGCAGGGACCTCCTCCGCCGGCACTACACTAACAAATCCGATATGATGTACCACACATTCGCTATAACCATTATCCCAGCTATTAATTTTCTTTTTGACAGGGACGGTCCTTGCGCCGGTGTAGTATTTTACTCTGTTTTTCCCGATCCAATATGTTTGGCTAGGCCTCACATACGGGGTTCCGGTGCAATCATTACTTTTAAAATACAGATCCACAATGCGGGCCTCCCCGGTAGAGAGATCTATACCGACATAGGTCGACATAGAAGGAACATAAACGGAATAGAGATGAGAAAAGCTTGACAGCCCCAGATATTGCCCATTGGCATCATAAACTTTTATCCCGTCCGAAGCTCCCCCCCTGAATGCGTATGCCTCTGTCAGGGCGAAAACGCCGAATAAAAAAATCGGGATTACGAAAACGGTTAATGACCTCCTGAACATAATACACCCCCTTGTTGAGTTTAATAAGGTTCTCTCTTATGCGAGACCCCTGCAAAAGTCTGAAAAAACGGCAACGGGTGAAAGAGCGGTAAGAAGTCGATTACCTTGGGAATTTTCTAATGTAACAATAAAACCGGCCAATTGCAAGCTGTTGTCTGTATGGCGCCTTTCCGTCGGGTATAATGTCGGGAGCAATTTTATTTTTTATGCCTCCGGTTTTATACTTAATGCCTGATGACTGAAAGAAAAGACATCCCGGTGCCGGCCCGTCCTAGCCCTGCTTTCCGCCTATGCCGTCGGACTGCACAGCATCGAGGCGATGATCCCCATGCCGGTTCCGTGGCTCCGGCTGGGCCTGGCGAACATAATAACCCTTACAACAATCTACCTGTACGGCCTGAGGGGGGGCATGACTGTCACGCTTACAAGGGTGTTTATCAGAAGCCTTCTAACAGGTACATTCCTCGGCCCTGCCTTTATCATGAGCCTCGGCGCAGGAGTGGTGAGCACATTCGTCATGTGGGCGTTTATAGCCCTGTTCAGGGGGCTGGCCGGTCCGGTAACGGCAAGCATCTCCGGTGCCCTGGCCCATAATCTGATGCAGCTCTTTCTTGCCTATTTCCTGTTTGTACGGCAAATCAAGGCAATCCTGCTGGTCAGCCCGGTGATCCTTTCCTTCGGTGTAATAACAGGTGTATTCAACGGAATCGTGGTGAACCTTATAATCAGGAAGATACGGCAGCGGAACAGCGAATAAGGACTGAAGAGCTTACAGGCACAGGTACCCCTTTGACATTCCGAGAGAAAAGTGATATGAGAATATTAGCTGGTTTATAAGACCTTAATGTTGCAAGGTTGATTTTCAAGTAAGGTGCAGAAAACGCCGATATGCATATGAACCTTAATGTTGCATAAATGGCAGGAGAGCCTGCAACGGGAAAAAGGCCGTTCTCCGTGTCGGTTAACCGTGTCCGTTTCTGTTGTGTGTCTTTTACGGTCACGAACAACGGACACGAATCACGGACAGTTGATATGCCGTGCGGAATATTTCCTGAAGGTATCGCAGATAAAGCTTTTCCGGCAGGCTACCATAAATAAGGGATATGTTTTCATGCAACCGGTTAGATATCAAGGAGGAGAAAAAAAGATGAAAAGGATGCTGATTCTGGCGGCTGTGATAGCGATGATTACAGGATTTTCCGTACAGGCTGATGCAGACCTCCAATTCATAGGCAAGGGGTGGTCGAGATACGGCCTGTATAATCTCATCTACGATACGGACCTCAATATCACGTGGTACGACTATTCAGTTGATCCCGATACGTGGCAGTCTCAGGACGATTGGACGGATGTATTGTCGGTAAGGTTCGGCATAAATACTTATACAAACTGGCGATTGCCGATAACAACAGTGGGCGGTCCGTATGTATTCGGTTATGACGGCAGTACTACAGGTGGCTACAACATAACGAACAGCGAGATGGCCCACCTGTTCTATGCCGAACTGGGCAACAAGGGATACTATGCGACGGACGGCACCAGTCCACAGCCCGGCTGGGGCTTAAGCAACACCGGTGACTTCCGGAATCTGGAGCCTGACCTTTACTGGTCCGGCACAGTATACGCGGAGGACACATTCAAGGCATGGGGCTTTGACTTCAGCTTCGGCTACCAGGGCACAGGTGACAGAGACGGCAGGTTCCGCGCCGTTGCCGTGCATCCGGGGCTCCTCATCCTGCCGGAGCCTGCGCCGGTGATACTCTTTATTATCGGAGGGACGCTGCTGGCGGCGTTCAGGAAGCTGCCGGCACGGCGGCGTTAAGGGGGCCGGCATGTTGTTTGCGCCAGGCGCAGGGGGCTACGGGGAATAGTTCACGGCCTGATACGCGGGGTTCAGGATATTGATTTTCCCTCTTAAATGCTCCGTAAGCAGGATTTTCTTGTCGGCGCATACCAGGACGCCGTCAATACCCATTGACTCAAGCAGCTTCATCCCCTTCTCCACGCCGAGGACAAAGACGGCCGTTGCAAGGCTGTCCGTGACATACCCCTCGGGTGCGATTACCGTGACACTTATCAGGTCCGTCTCGGCAGGAAAACCCGTCACCGGGTCGAGGATGTGGAAGTACCGCTTGCCGTCCTTTATGAAAAAGCGCTGGTAATCGCCTGATGTCGAGATTGCCCTATCCCTGAGTTCAAGGGTTGCAAAGACGTCCTCCCACGGCCTCTCTGAAACAGTCTCAGGCCTCGGGTCCTGAATACCCAGCCTCCATCCCTGTCCCGACGGGTTCAGGCCGAATCCCCTTATGTCACCGGCCACTGCGACAAGGGCCGCCTTTATGCCTTCAGCCTTTACGGCCTCGACGGCCCTGTCCGCGGCATAGCCCTTGGCTATCCCTCCGAGGTCAAGCTCCATGCCCTTTTCAGTGAGGTAAATCTCGGACGCCGCCGTGTTTATCTCTATCTTTCTGTAATCAACGTGTCTCAGTGCAGTTGCAACCGCATCCCGTGAGGGGATGGAGGGGGCTGAGATATCCTTTGAGAATTTCCACAGACTGACAACAGGGGCTATAGTGGGATCAAATGCCCCGCCCGTAATCTCCGATATATGCACGGCTTTTTTCACTATATCCAGGGTCTCCCTGCTTACCCGGACCGGCCTGCCCGCGGCCCTGTTGACGGCGGTGATTTCACTGTCCTCTGAAAAATAATTCAGAAGGCCGTCCAGTCTCTCTATCTCGGCGAATCCCCTGTTGATAGCCTCCCGCGCCTTTTCCTCTGAAGCACTGACCACGGTTATGGTGCAGAAGGTGTCCATCAATACCCGGCTTTCCCTGTACATCCTGTCCCTTTCGGTACAACCGGATATAAATGCCAGGGAAATCATAATCAGCAGGCATGCCGCCGCACGTTTCATTGCCTTGCTCCTTTTGCAGGCAGCTTTTTTTTGAGGAAGGCCCCTGTATATGAGCCGGGCTCCCGGGCGACCTGCTCCGGGGTGCCTGCGGCCACTATCCTGCCGCCTTCCTCTCCGCCTTCGGGACCGAGGTCTATTATATAGTCCGCGCTCTTGATGACTTCGAGGTTGTGCTCTATGACTACAACACTGTTGCCGGCATCCACGAGGCCGTTTAACACCTCCAGGAGTTTCTGAATATCGACAAAGTGGAGTCCTGTGGTGGGCTCATCAAGGATGTACAGTGTCCTGCCCGTCGCCTTTTTACTCAGCTCCCTGGACAGCTTGACCCGCTGCGCCTCACCGCCGGAGAGCGTGGTTGCCGGCTGCCCGAGCTGGATGTAGCCCAGCCCGACCCTGTCCAGGGTCTCGAGTTTGTGCCTCAGGGGGGGTATGGAATTAAAAAACTCAAGCGCTTGCGAGACCGTCATGTTCAGCGTATCGGAGATGTTTTTGTCTTTATACCTGATCTCAAGTGTCTCCCTGTTGTACCTGGCCCCTTTACATTCATCGCAGGGCACGTACAGGTCAGGCAGTCGATACCTTGATAAGCCCCTCGCCCCTGCATGCCTCACACCGCCCCCCCGGTATGTTAAAGCTGAACCTGCCCGGCCTGTATCCCCTTATCCGCGACTGGGGGACCTGTGAGAACAGGTTTCTCACAAATGCAAAGATGCCGGTGTAGGTCGCGGGATTGGAGCGGGGGGTCCTCCCCAGGGGTGACTGGTCTATGTTGATTACCTTGTCGATCTTTTCAATCCCCTCTATGCGCTCGTGCCTCCCCGGCATGTCGGCCGAGGAGTACAGCTTCCTTGCAAGTGCCCTGTAGAGTATATCGAATACGAGGGTGCTCTTGCCGGAGCCCGAGACCCCGGTCACACATGTAAACACTCCCAGGGGTATGCTGACGTCAATGTCTTTCAGGTTGAACGCCCCTGCGCCCTTTACTGTAATAAATCCCGATGGTTTTCTCCTTGCGGCCGGTACGGGGATCTGGAGCTGTCCCCGGAGGTAAGAACCGGTTAAGGATTTCTTATCAGCGGTTATGTGTCCCAGATCGCCTTCGGAGACTATATAACCGCCGTTTATGCCGGCTCCGGGACCCATGTCTATTATATAGTCAGCCCTCTTCATGGTGTCCTCGTCGTGCTCCACCACAATTACGCTGTTGCCCATTTCCCGCAGGCGGCAGAGGCTCTCCATGAGCCTGGCATGGTCCCTCGGGTGCAGCCCTATGCTGGGCTCATCAAAGATATAGAGCACCCCGGTCAGGGAAGAGCCTATCTGGGTTGCGAGCCTTATCCTCTGCGCCTCTCCGCTGGAAAGTGTGAGTGCGGGCCTGTTGAGGGTTAAATAGCCCAGCCCCACGCGCTCAAGGAAAGAGAGCCTCTC
>JAADFS010000125.1 GCA_013152795.1 Deferribacteres bacterium | reverse complement strand
TCTCTCCGGTGGAGATAATGTCTATCTTTACGTTCAGGGATTCGCTGATGTAGTCGATGTAGGCCCTTGCCTGTTTCGGAAGGTCTCTCAGCCTCGTCACTCCCTTTGTATTTTTCTTCCAGCCGTCAAGCTCTTCATATACGGGCTCGCACCCTGCAAGCACATCGGCCTGCTGGGGAAATTCTAGGAGTGTGCGTGCCCGCCCCCTGCCGCTGCCGGCGGGGTTCCTGTACTTGTAGGCGACACATACCCTGATCTTGTCAAGCTCGTCAAGCACATCAAGCTTTGTCAGGGCAATACCCGTAAATCCGTTTATCATGGTCGTGTGCCTCAGGCTCACCATGTCAAGCCAGCCGCACCTCCTCGCCCTGCCCGTAGTGGCGCCGTACTCGCCGCCTTTTGAACGGAGGTACTTGCCGAGCCTGCCCTTCAGCTCTGTGGGAAACGGGCCGCCTCCGACACGGGTGGTATATGCCTTTACAATTCCGAGGATCCCGTTTATCTTCAGGGGGCTGATCCCCAGGCCCGCACAAACACCCCCGGCAGAGGGATTGGATGACGTTACATACGGGTATGTGCCGTGATCGATATCGAGCAGCGTGCCCTGGGCCCCCTCAAACAGCATTTTACTGCCGCGTTCCATAAGCCTGTTTGTAAGCACGACCGTGTCGGTGATGAAAGGAGAGAGGTATTCGGCGTGTTTCATGTATTCGGAATATATTCTCTCCATGCCGACCTTTCCGATCCTGTGCCTCCTCTCCAGCAAGGCGTTTATATCCGCAAGGTTCGTCCGCAATTTGGCCCTGAAACCCTTGCCGTCCAGCATGTCTATCATCCTGATGCCGGACCTCGACATCTTGTCCACATATGCGGGGCCTATGCCCCTGCCTGTGGTGCCTATCTTTTTCGAGCCTTTTGCCTGTTCGTGCCTGCCGTCAAGGAGGGTGTGGTAGGGCATTATTACATGGGCGCGGCCGCTGACAAACAGGTTTCTCCCCACCCTTATCTTCCTGCCCCTCAGGCCCTCTATCTCTTCTATCATGGCACCCGGGTCAATGACGACCCCGTTGCCTATGATGCAGGTCTTTCCCCTGTGCAGTATGCCGGAGGGGATGATGTGGAGGATGAATTTTTTGTCCTTTATCATCACTGTATGCCCTGCATTGTGCCCTCCCTGGTATCTTGCAACGACATCAGCGCTTTCCGTCAGAAGATCGACGATCTTTCCTTTTCCTTCGTCACCCCACTGGGCGCCGACAACAACTATATTGGTCATAATTTACTCCTCATTTTTCAGACAGGCAGATGTATCTGTTTTACAGAGAGGACATTGGGCAGTTTCCTGATCTTTGAAAGGATATCTTTTGACACGGGTGTATCCACGCTTACAACCGAAATGGCCTTGCCTCCCCGTTTTTCCCTGCCGAAATGCATCCTGGCTATGTTGATATTGTTCCTGCCGAGCAGGTTGCCTATGTCGCCGATGACTCCCGGTTTGTCGTTGTTGGACAGTACGAGCATCTCGCCCTGAGGTATGATCTCCACCGTAAAATTATCCACGGCTATTATGCGCGGCTCTTTCTTGCCGTGAAGAATCCCGGAGACCGTGCTCTCCTTTTTGCCTGATCTTATCCTGATCACCAGCATGCTGTGGTAGTCACCTGCGTCATTCGTGGTTGTTTCCCTGACCTGAATGCCTCTTTCCTTTGCAATCAACGGCGCGTTTATGAAATTCACCGTCTCTTCAAGTATGGGTGTCAGAATGCCCTTCAGCACCGCCATGGTTACGGGTTCGTGGTTGAGCTCCGCAATCCTGCCCCTGTATTCAATGTTTATCTCCTCTATGCCCCCTTCAAAGTTCTGGGATATGAACCCCCCCAGCCTCTCCGCGAGGTTTATGTACGGCTGAATCACCGGAAGGACGTCCGCTGATACGGACGGGAAATTGACCGCATTCCTAATGGTGCCGTACAGCAGGTAGTCCACTATCTGGCTTGCAACCGCGACCGCAACGTTTTCCTGGGCATCAGCGGTGGATGCGCCGAGATGCGGAGTGCAGATAAAATTATCAAGCTCAAACAGCGGAGAGTGCCCCGGCGGCTCTTTTTCAAATACATCCAGCGCTGCTGCTGCAACCCTGCCTGACTTAAGGGCCCTGTAGAGGGCGTCCTCATCAACGATGCCGCCCCTTGCGGCGTTTATTATCCTTACGCCCTTTTTCATCATTGCTATGCTGTCGTCGTTTATAAGGTTCCTCGTCTCCTTTGTAAGCGGGACATGGCATGAGATAAAGTCGGACTTTTTGAACAGCGACTTCAGGTCCACGACGGTCACCCCAAGGGTCTTTGCCTTTTCCTCACTCAGATACGGGTCGTATGTTATTACGTTCATTCCCATGCCCATGGCCATCTTCGCCACATGGGTACCGATGTTGCCGAGGCCTATTATCCCGAGTGTCTTGTTGTAAAGCTCCACGCCCATGAATTTCTTCTTTTCCCATTTACCCTGCTTCAACGAGGCGGTCGCCTGTGGGATGAGCCTCGACATGGACAGCATCAGCGCCACGGTATGCTCTGCCGTGGTTACTGTATTGCCTCCCGGCGTGTTCATGACGACTATGCCGTGTTTTGAAGCGGCGATCTTGTCAACGTTGTCAAGGCCTGAACCGGCCCTTCCGATTACCTTGAGCTTTTTGGCCAAGCCGATTATCTCAGCCGTTACCTTTGTGGCGCTTCTTATAACAAGGGCGTCGTATTTGCCGATCTCCTTCTTGAGCTCTGCGGGAGAAAGTCCGGTCTTTACATCAACCTTAAGACCTGCCTTTTCAAGTATCTTTATGCCCTTTGGAGATATGTTGTCGCTTACAAGAACTCTCATACGGGATTCCCCTTTTACGTGTTTTTCTTTTCAAAGTCTTTCATGAATTCAATCAGTGCATCAACACCCTCTTCCGGCATGGCATTGTATATGCTGGCGCGCATGCCGCCGACAGACCTGTGGCCCTTGAGGGTTATAAGTCCCGCCTTTTCAGCCTGTTCGAGGAACCTGCCGTCAAGAGAGGGGTCTGACAGGGTAAACGGCACATTCATCCACGAGCGGCACGCAGGGTCAACAGGGTTGTGATAGAAATCCGACTCATCAATGGCCTTATATAGCTTCTCTGATTTACGCCTGTTTATCTCCGCCATTGCCTGAAGGCCGCCTTTTTCCTTTATCCACTCAAATACAAGACCGGCCATGTACCAACTGTATGTAGGAGGGGTGTTGTACATGGAGCCTGCCTTTGAATGGGTCGCATAGCTGAACATGGTGGGTGTACCCGGGGCCTCTCCACCTATCAGGTCATCCCTGACAATTACGACTGTCAGCCCGGCAGGGCCTATATTCTTCTGCGCACCGGCATATATAACCCCGTATCTCGACACATCAACCGGGCGGGAGAGAATGGTCGATGACATGTCCGCAACCAGCGGAACATCACCCACATCAGGGATATCAAAAAACTCCACGCCTCCGATTGTCTCATTCGGCGTGTAATGCACATAAGCTGCATCCGGATTCAACGACCATTCCGACCTCGGTGGAATGCTGGTGAATCCGCCCGCCTCACCCGAGGCCGCCACATTCACCTCGCAGAAACGCCGGGCCTCGGCTATGGCCTTTTTGGACCACATGCCGGTGTTGATATAATCCGCAGTGCCCCTGCCCCTGAGCAGGTTGAGCGGCACCATTGCAAACTGGCTCGATGCCCCGCCCTGGAGAAACAGTACCCGGTAGTTGTCAGGTATGGACATGAGTTCCCTGATATCCGCCTCGGCCTTCTCGGCAATGGAAATAAATTCCCTGCTCCTGTGGCTCATTTCCATCACGGAAATACCCTTGCCGTGCCAGTCCGTCATCTCCGCAGCCGCCCGCTCCATCACCTCCCGCGGAAGCATGGCAGGGCCTGCACTGAAATTGAATATTCGCGGCATTTTCTTTAACCTTTCTTTACCTTACAAGTGCATAAAAATACTGCTGTTTCAGAAGATGCAAAAAAACATAAAACTCCATCCTGTACCCTGACAACTGCACCCTGCACCCTTTTCTGTAAAGAATATACTGTATAAACCTTGTGAATCAATAGTGGACAATTTTCACGGGCCATCAGCGCAAAAAGGCCCGCGAGCATGCATCCGCACACAGGTTTTCAACATATCCTCAATACCGATCAGAGACACGACAGGCAATACATTCCGGCGTTCTCAATGGTGGTTATCAACAGGTATCTCTGATAATATCCGGCATGCTGAACAGTAAACTTACCAACTTTGAAGCCTATCATTTCACATATGATTTGTCAAGCATGCCGCCGTGTTTTCAACAAATTATTAACCACGGGTTTCTCCTTATTTCCCTTTGTGTTCCGTACACAGCCAACACTTTCAACGGGCTTATTTCTCCTATTAAATTATTTTAATTAAAAAATATATAATAAAAAGTGAACCGGTTCATTGTTTGAAAACACCTCCATGAAAGATCAACTGAACAGTACCGTAGACAATATATTCAAAATCAATCTTGCCGTCAGGGCAGGAGAGAGGGTGCTCGTCATCACAGATGAGTTCAACGAAGAGATAACAGAGACCGGACGGCTCATCGCTGAAAGGGGAAGGAGGTTCACCCCCTTGGTCTCATATATCAGATACAGCCCTGCCGGATGTCACGGCGCAGAGCCCCCGGCGCATGTCTGGGCAGAGGCATTCGGTGAAAATGCATATACAGGGTTAAAGGAGTCCGGATTACTCGACCCCATCATGTCCAAGACCATAACAGGGGAAAAAATAAAAGATGCCGGGCATATAGTCGGCAGATACAAAGAAGAGGCAGCAGACGTTGTGATCGCCATCTCATATTTCTCCACAAGCCACACGAGATTCAGGGACCTCCTGACAGGGATATGCGGAACCAGATACGCAAGCATGCCCCTGTTTGACGAAAGGATGCTTGCAGGTCCGATGAGGGTGGACTGGAATGAAATGATGGAAATGACGCATAGAACGGCGGAAATCGTGAATAAATATGAGAAACTGCAGATGAAGACCCCCAACGGCACATCGATAACACTCCGCCGGGGCGGCAGAAAGGCCAGATGCGATACAGGGATACTGACGGCTCCCGGCTCATTCGGCAACCTGCCCGCAGGAGAGGTTTATTTCGCACCCCTGGAGGGCTCGGCAGAGGGCAGGCTCGTGCTTGAATGGGCGCCTACAAGAAGGCTTGAAGAGCCGGTTACGCTCCATGTCGGAAAGGGGCTTGTTGAAGAGGTGGAAGGCAGTGAACCCTATGCGGAATACCTGCGTGAGA
>JAADFS010000124.1 GCA_013152795.1 Deferribacteres bacterium | reverse complement strand
ACAAGCCTGGATAAAAGCCTGTCGATCCTTAGCTCGGCCGACGAGTTCTGGGGGATTGATTCCTCGCTGCTTCATTATGCCCGTATGTTCAAAATAAAATGCGTCTCATTCTGGGGGCCTACAGACCCCGCGACACTGCTGCGTGAAGTCCCGGGGCTTCAGGAAGAGATAAACTACTGCAGGATACCATGCTCACCCTGCATCCATGTCACCGAGACCCCTCCGTGTATGGGGGATAATGTCTGCATACAGAACCTGTTCAATGATAAAAAACGCGACTGGATCGGCCTCGTGATTTAGCTACCTGCAATACCGTGAATCGTACTCCTCAATACCACTCTCATAGGGTTCAACGCTGTCCTTTATATCACCCGGAATCACGGACAGGGAGCGGATTTCGGGTACCAGCGATTCAGGCCTCCTGCCGGATGTCTCTGCAAACCATCGGATATGCATCTTCCGGCCCGGATAAAGCCTCTCTTTGAGGATAAACGTCGAGGAAGAATCAGGCACCTCAGTAAAGGAAATGCCTATCTCTACTGTTTTCAGTGTGATAAGGCGGAGATTGTTTGTTATATCAAATTCAAAGCTCACGCCTCTTAAATTCCCGGAAGCAGCAATGCCCGCCGGCTCATAGCCGGTTGAGACAAAGCCGCGGTCATCACTGAAATATGCATGATATACCGGCGCCTTATATCCCGGAAAGTAAGTGGTGACATATCCGGTTTTCTCATTGGAGATGCGTATGACAGGTGAGAGGAGCTTCCTGAGTTTGTGGGGCGGGTAGTCCTCTTTACCGCGGAGAAGATTTGCTGTATTGCCTATCTCCTCGAATCTCCTGACTTCGTTTACAAATGCATTCGTTGCACAGCCGCTCCATGAAAACACCTCCACGGGCATCAGGAGCGCCGCCAGCAGCAGGCAGAATACCTTCACCGTTTCCGTCTCAGGCTTTCTATGAAATCTATGAGATTCTTCGCCTGTCTCTGCCACGTATATCTCTGCTCTATAATCCGAGTGCCCGAGCGTCCCCATTCAGGCAGTAAATCTCTGTTTTCGTAGCAGTAGGTTATCGCCTCGGCTATGGCATCCGGCGAATCATCCTTCACATAGCACGCGCATTTTTCATTTCCCATAACGTCATTGAAAGTCCACATATCCGTACATATCACGACCTTTCCCATGGCAAGGTATTCAAGCAGCTTTATCGGATTGTTGTGATTCCAGTATTCTATATTCGGATACGCCATTATCGCACAATCGCAGTAACTTATGTATTCCGGAATCTTCGGATGGGCGACAGGCGGCAGGACGTAGATATTGTCTTCCAGGCCGAGCTCTCTGGATAATCTGTCGATCTCGTCCTTGACCTTGCTCCTGTTGATCGAATTGCCGATCAGCACCAGGCAGACATCCTTTTTCTTGACCATGTTCAAAGCCCGCAACGTCTCCAGATAGCCCCTGTCATAAGAGATTTCACCATGCTGCATCAATACGAATTTTCCCTTGAGAAAGGGCGGCCTGTCGATATTTTCGAGTTTCTTCCGGGAGAAATTGGATATATTCACGCCGGAGCTCCATACGCCGATCAGTGAGGAATCAATCTTCAGGTCACCACAGACCTTCTTCTTATAATAACTCGTGATGACCGTCATGCCGTCCATAAAATACTTACAGTACAGCAGGCACGTCCAGGTATAAAATTTAAATATGGTGTTGCTCAGCGAGCGGGGGGTCGTAAGCTTGTGCAACGGCGCCCTGCTGTCTATGATCATGATCGCCCGTTTGTTGCTGCGTATAAAAACAAGGGGAAGGCTGAACCAGATACTGTACCAGTCCAGGATTACAACATCCGGCTTGAATCTGAAATAACTCTGAATGAATTTGATGAACCCGTTTACCCAGAAGCTTAAAATCCTGAGGGCCTTCTTTCTTACAACGGGTACGGGGATATACTTCCTGTCAAATACGTCCTTATCGTACTTTCCTGCTATTGCAATTTCAACATCATGTCCCAGGCGTTCAAGCTCACTGCACATCTCCCTCCATGTTGTCATATGAAACTTGTCGATATCAAATTGTAGCCTGGGAAACCATAAAATTTTCATTTCTTCCCTGTGTTCCCTTTTTCAATCAGGGCGTTTTCCCCGCCCGGATGATAAACATGGGATTCTTACAAGAGCCGTCCTCAACAGCGCATTCATGTGCTTCCCCCCCTTCAGCATCACTGCGCCGCTATATATAACTATATAAAAGTATTCACCGCAGGATTAATAATTAACAATACACCTGAACTGTTAATTGTTAATCCTGCATGATTAAATGAAAAAAAACAGAGTATCCGTTGTCTCTTCCGGTCTTTCTGTGGCTGAAAGATACAATTGCTTCATTAAATACCATGTAATATCATTATAACCTTTTATAACTTTATTTTAAATACTCATCAAAAAGCCTCTCATACTTCCGCACGTAGTTTTCAACTGAGAAATCCCTTACCCTTGCACCGGCGTTTCTGATCATCCGTTTTATCTTTTCATGATTCTGCTCGTCGCGGAAGAAATCCACTGCCTTTGCAAGCTCATAATGATTCCCTCTCGGGAAGACATATCCGGTGACATTATGCTCAATGACATCATCCGTCCGCCCGTAATAATCCGAGCTTATGCAGGGCACCCCCAGTGACATGGCCTCCAGCAGCACCGTGGGCAACCCTTCGGAATCCGATGGCAGCACATAGACTGACGCCCTTTTTATGAATCTATAAGGATTCGGTTGGAAGCCTGTAAAGAGAACCCTGTCTCTTACGCCGTATTCCGCAGCCAGGTTTTCCAGATATTCCCTCTGCTCCCCGTCTCCGATTATCAGAACCAGGCAATCAACCGGGAGAAGTCGGGCTGCCCGTATCAACAGATCGAAATTCTTTTCAGCGCTGAGTCTCCCGGCGCTTACTATTGTAAACCTGTTCATCTCCGGAAAACCACTGCCGGTCTCTTCGCAGGCCTTTTTCTCTATGTCTTCTATATCCACGCAATTTTCTATTATAATATTTTTGCCGCTTTCAGGGATATGCAGGTTTTTTACCACGCTGTCCCTGACCCCCCTGGAGACGGAAATCAGCACGTCCGCCCTTGTATAAAAAAACCTTCGAAGCCGGGCCAGTCGCGACTCGGGAAAGTGGCCGGGAAAGCAGACCCCCACCTTTATTGCCAGCAACCTGCATACAATAACCGAAACAGTATTCAGGTGAGAATGAAAACTGATGAATATATCCGGCCGGTTTTTCAATAAAAAGAAAAATAATTTTATCATAATGGGTATCTTATTGCACCGGGAGTATGGAATCCCGAGGCCGTGGACGCCAATGCCCTCCGATATCCTGTCTGAAAACTCCCCCTCTTTCCTGCATAAAAGCAGCATTATGTCATATTTTCCCCTGTTCAGGCCGTTCACAAGGCAGTACAACTGCCTCTCCACCCCCCCGGCCTTCATATCCTTGTTGAAAAAACATATCTTCTTTTTTTTCATCTTCCGTACTAAACCCTACCTTCCCTCCCCCTCACCCCCTCCCAAAGGGAGGGGGACTTGTTTCATTCTGCACCCTTAACTTCGAACTTTGAACTCTGAACTGAACCAGGCCTTACGGCAGGCCCTCCTGCCGGTTTACGCAGTAAATCTTTCTGTACATAAACAGGACAACGGCCCCCAGGTAGCCGGCGCTTGCGATCATCCTGCTCCATGCCGCGCCTTCCATGCCAAGACGGGGGACAAGAATAAAAGAACACGCTGCAAAGATAACCAGTTCAACATATGCTCCCATGGTCATGTATTTTGAATACCCCATGGAATAAAAAGCTATCCCGAACATCACATTCCATAAGGTAAACACATAAGAAACAAGTAATATCCCGAAAACCCCGAATGCATCCGAGTATTCCCTTCCAAAGACGAACAGTATCACATCCCTGGAAAAAGGCAGGACCAGTATCAGCATGAGAGATACCACGGCCCCTGCTGCTGCAGCCTTTCTGATATACGCCTTTATGCGGGAAAGCTCCGTATACTTCGATACCTTCGGCAGGAAAACCTTGCCGAATACCAGCGAAACAACCATAAGCGGGGAGACGAGCTGAAATGCCGAATTATAAAGCCCCGCCTCCCTGAACGACAGAAAGGAAACTATCACGTAAAAATCCAGTCGCGTCATGATGTTCATGGCGACCGAACCGGCTGCGATCCATTTTGCATAATGCAGTATCTCCTTCAGCATGTCCCGGGATATGTTATATGAGAAAAGGCTCCTGAAAAACCCGGCGAAGTATCCGGAGCATACCAGAACAAAGGGCAGGCCGCTGAGGGCGAAGAAAAAGGAGACCGTCCTGATATCCGGTACGGACATCTGCAGTAAAACGAAAATGGAGACAAGCCTTACCAGAAACACCCCCGCATTAATGACCGCCCTGGCAGTGAATCTTTCCAGTGACTGGAGGTAAGTGGTAATGACATACTGGTAGCTCTCCATTACACAGCCGATAAAAATAATGAGCAGGTATTTCTCAACCAGCGGTTTGTTCACCAGTAGGGCAAGGGCCCGGGGATACAGCAGAATCAGAAACAACAGGGCCGCAAGCATTGCGCTTTTAAAGATAAAATAAACCCCGAAAATCCCTTCCCTCTTGTCCCCGTATTTCCCGGAGAAGCGCACGGCGGTGTTTTCCATGCCGAAATCCAGGAACACACCGAGAAAAAGGATGGATACGGTGACGAATGAATAAAGGCCGTATTTCTCCGGGCCCAATTCCCTTGCAACAAGAACAATCAGGATAAAATTGAGGCCCCTTGAGAGTACGTTTTCTGCAAATACGATACCGAGGTGGCGCAGCGTCTCTTTTCTTATACGGCTGGTTATAAAATCAGGCATCCGCACTATCCGTCCACGACCTCGTCCTTGCTTTTAGCCCCGCTGTTATTCATACTAATTGGAGGTGGTAATTGTATTTTGTATAAATTTTTATTATAACAGGTATCTGTTGACTCTCGCACTGCCGCTTACCTTTCAGAGGGGAAACGGGATGGATGGGAAAGGATGATCAAGCGTCAGAGGGCCGTCTTTATTGCCGCGCTGCTTGTATGCCTGCTGGCCGGTTTTACAGCCGGCGTGTACGTTGGCAAATCGCGCGGCATTCCGTTCATGACAATGCAGGGTGAATGGTCGATCGGGATTTATACCGGCGATTCACCCTTAAATCTCACCCCCGCTGAAAATATAAACCCGTCCTGACCGCCGCTGATGTGACGGATATAACCGCTGACTTTGTTTCAGACCCGTTCATGCTCAGGGATGGCGCCGTATGGTACATGTTCTTCGAGGTATGGAACACCCGCACAGGCCAGGGGGATATAGGGCTTGCAACCAGCAGCGACGGCTTGAACTGGGCACTGGGCCTATAAACAAATCGTGCTTGACGAGGCGTTTCACCTTTCATACCCTTATGTCTTTAAATGGAAAGATGAATACTACATGATTCCGGAGGCCCACCAGACAGGTTCCGTCAGATTATACAGGGCCGTTGATTTCCCTCTGAAGTGGGTGTTTGTAAGAACACTGATTTACGGAAGCCATGTGGACCCTTCGGTTTTCCGCTATAACGGCATGTGGTGGATGTTTACGGGGGCGGACCCTGTTGCCAACAACGTCCTCCGTCTCTACTACGCCGCGGACCTCATGGGGCCCTGGACAGAGCATCCCATGAGCCCCGTCATAGACGGAGATGCAAACATAGCGAGACCGGGTGGCAGGGTGCTGGTTCTGGACGGCCGGATCATCAGATACACCCAGGACGACGAGCCTGTCTATGGCAATCAGGTGAGGGCCTTCGAGATAACCGAACTTACGACCGCAAGCTATAAAGAAAGGGAACTGCCTGAAAGCCCTGTATTAAAGCCCGGTGGAAACCGCTGGAACAGGGATGGAATGCACAGCATCGATGCCCACAGAATTGCTGATGACAGATGGATAGCCGCTGTAGACGGAAAGAGGGATGGTCTGGTCTTCGGATTTTCGCACTGAATGCGCCGGAGTGAGAGGGAACTTGGTTCATTCTGCACCCTGACAACTGAACCTGAAACCTGAACTTTGAACTCCGAACTTTATTCCCCCCAACCCTCCTGCACGTTTATGCAACATCAGGATTAACAATAGAGGGGCAGACCTGTCTTTTGTTATAATTGTCTACACCGGACTTTTAATGTATGCCTGTCTGAAACAGAGACAGAGGAGAGGTGAGGTGAGTGTTCAGGACATTAAAATCAAGGATGCTTCTCTTAATCGTCGCCCTGGTGGTTTTCACATCCGCCACATTCATGCTTGTTGCCAGGAAAGAGGTTATAAATGCAATGTTCAATGCAGAGGAGGAGTCTGCAAGGAATGTCCTGAAGCTTGTGATGCTTCAGATAGAGAGCGAATACAATGACCTCATCTATTACAGAAAATCATCCCTCGAACTTCACAAGAAACACCTGAAAGACATAATAACCCTCCAGGAAGCAGCCATACGGAAGCTCTACGAACGTGTAAAACAGGGAACGATTGATGAAGCGGATGCAAAGAAGAGAATCCTTGAGGAGCTGAGGTCTTACAGGTTCGGCAATAATGACTATATATGGGTGTCTGACTACAACTCCGTGCTTATATCGCATCCTGACCCGAGGCTTTACGGCAGGGACTACTCCAGGGTAAGGGACGTCAAGGGCAAACTCATAGTGCCTCCGATGGTGGAGATGGCCAGAAAAAACGGAGAGGGCTATTATTCATACTGGTGGCGGAGGCTGGGCTCTGAGAGGCCTGTTGAGAAACTGGCCTATGTGAAACTTTTTCCTGAATGGAAGTGGGTGTTAGGTACAGGGGTTTATATAGACGACATAGAGCAGGAGGCGGCCCGCAAGCTCGAGGCAATGCTTCAGAACCTGAGAAAGACCCTTGCGAAGGTCAAGGTTGCAAAGACAGGATATATATTTATCTTCAACGGCCGGAAGAAGATGCTCATACATCCCGTGCTGGCGGGAGAGGACGTCTCGGAGCTTAAAAACCCTGCAACCGGCACTTATATTGTCGATGATCTCATAAAGGCGGCGGAGGAGCCTGATGTCCCGTTTGAGTACCTGTGGGAAAGGCCTGACGACAGGGGCAATTATGTATATCCGAAGGAATCCTATGTCGCCTATTTTGAGCCCCTTGACTGGTATGTAGCCTCATCCGTGTACAAGGACGAGATAGAGGCCCCGGCCTACAGGCTTGCCGGGAAGATTCTTTATACGTCCCTGCTGCTGCTCGCCGTTGCCGTGGCATTGTCTATTGTCTTCAGCGAGACCATGAACAGGCCGTTGAGAAGGCTCGTCTCACTGATGAATGAGATACACCGGAAGGGCCTTACATACAGGAAGGTTGAGACCGGCGGGCCTGCGGAAATCAGGGAGCTTGGAAATATCTTCAATACAATGATCGATTCCCTGGAGAAGGCGCAAGGTGAACTCGAGGAAAAGGTGAGGGAGCGCACCGCGGAACTGTCCCGTTCAAACGAACTCCTGATGCAGGAGATCAGGGAAAGAAAGAAGGCCGAGGAAGAGGCGCAGGCCGCCAGGGAGGCCTCCGAGACGGCAAACAAGGCCAAGAGCGAGTTCCTCGCCACCATGAGCCATGAGATAAGGACGCCGATGAATGCCATAATCGGTATGGCCGAACTCCTCAAGGATACAAACCTTACCGGTGAACAGGCCGAGTATGTGGAGATATTCAGAAACGCCGGAGAAAACCTCCTGCAACTGATAAATGATATACTTGACCTTTCCAAGGTAGAGGCAGGCCATCTGGAATTGAAGATCGAGGAGTTCAACCTTGAGGATGTGGTCTGCAGGACGTGTGATATAATGGCCATAAGGGCCCACAAGAAAAACCTGGAACTCACCTGCCACATGAGGCCGGATGTGCCGGTTTACCTGTCCGGAGACCCGAACAGGCTGCGCCAGATTCTCGTGAATCTCCTGAGCAACGCCATAAAATTCACGGAAAAGGGAGAGGTAAACCT
>JAADFS010000123.1 GCA_013152795.1 Deferribacteres bacterium | reverse complement strand
AACCATCAGCAGGGCCAAAGAGATACTGTCCAACCTTGAGAAATCCGAGCTGAATGAACTCGGCACCCCGAAGCTCGCCTATGCATCCGGCTCCGGGGATTCGACCGGCGGGGGCACCGGGCAGCTCGACCTGTTCGCCACCCAGGCAGACCCTGTAATAAAAGAGATTCTGGGCCTGGACATCATGAGCATCACACCGATTGAGGCCCTCAACAAGCTGTTTGAGATCAGGAAGAAACTCTCCGACGGAAAGGAAAAGGGGGAATAGGTCCGTCAGGGTTCAACGCTTTACTCCACGACCGGTATCTTTACGGTGAATGTGGTTCCCTTGCCCTCTTCGCTGTCAACCGTTATCTCTCCGTTGTGTTTCTTCACTATGTCATATGTTATGCTCAGCCCCAAGCCGGTGCCCTTTCCGACCTCCTTTGTGGTGAAGAAAGGTTCAAATATCCTGTTGAGCATATCCTTCCGTATCCCCTTGCCCGTGTCTGAAATCGACACGCATATCGACCCGTCGGAGTTCCATGTCCTTATCGTGATATCCCCCTGTTTTTCTATGGCCTGCCCTGCATTGACCAGGAGGTTCATGAATACCTGGTTGAGCTGCCGCGGATAACACCTTGTCATGGGGAGTTCCCCGTAATCCTTGTTTATGACCGTCTTGTACTTTAGCTCGTTCCGTACTATGTTCAGCGTGCTCTCAATACACTTGTTTATGTCAGCCTGCTTGTACTCCGCCTCATCCACCCTTGAGAAGCTCTTCAGGTCCTGTACTATCCTTCGCACCCTGTCGGTCCCGTCAAGGGATTCTGTTATGAGTTCCTTTATGTCTTCGGTAATATAGTCGATCTTAAGCTCTTTACGCTTTCTGCCGAGTTCCTCGACGGCCTCGGATGCCTCAAGCCGCCCGATGACTTCGGACTGGAGGCTGATGAACTCCGTGAGTTTATCCACATATTTCCCCAGGGTGCCGAGATTGCTCGATATGAAGCCTATGGGGTTGTTTATCTCGTGTGCCACCCCTGCGGCGAGCTGGCCGATGGATGCCATCTTCTCCTGCTGCAGCATATGTGTCTGGGCGGCCTTGAGTGCGGCATATGCATTTTCAAGCTCCCTGTGCTCTGACTCCATAATCTCGCGGGATCTCTTAATCTCAGCGGCCTTTTCGTGAAGCTCGAGAAACACCCTGACCTTGTTTCTCAGGATATCAGGCTCGAGCGGTTTGAACAGGTAATCCACCGCCCCCGCCTCATAACCCCTGAAGATATATTTCTGTTCCTTGCTTATGGCGGTGACAAAGATTATCGGAACGTATCTTGTCCTTTCATTGCCCCTCATCAGCTCCGCAGTCTCAAAACCGTCCATGCCCGGCATCTGGACATCGAGGAGAACGAGCGCAAAATCATATTCAAGCATCAGCTCCAGTGCCTCTTTGCCTGATGAGGCCTTGACAATATTCAGGCCCGGGCCCTCGAGGATGGCCTCCAGGGCAAGGAGGTTCTCCGGCCTGTCATCCACTATAAGCAGATTCTGGATATTGCCTTTGCTGTTCATTATTACCTCCTTTCACCGTGTAGCCGGCTGAGTTATAAGTCTTTCCGGCAGACTCCTCTGCCTGTTTATGCAACGTTTCAAGGTTTTGTCCCACCTGTACCAGCGACAATGCTACTGTCACCGCTGTATTCCCCTTCATACAGCCAGACCCTGATAATGGACAGCAGTTTTTCGATATTAAAGGGCTTCGCGAGATAATCACTGGCCCCTGCCTCCATACACCTGTTTCTGTCGTCCCTGTCTGCCTTTGCAGTAAGCGCGATAACCGGAAGTTTTTCAAACCGCTGCTGCATCCTGATACGCCGCATCGCCTCATACCCGTCCATCTCGGGCATCATGATATCCATTATCACAAGGTTGATATCCGGATTTTCCTGCAGGCATTGCACCGCCTCCCTGCCGTTTTTTACTATCAGCACCTTCATGTCCTTTTGCTCCAGGACATTCGACAAGGCGTAGGCATTCCGCATGTCATCATCTGCCACCAGTATCTTCTTGCCTTTAAACACCTCGTTCCTGCTGTGGACTGCAGTGGATATGTGGACGTCTTCCGGACGAGGGGCGGCAGGAGTGCGCTCATGGCTTTCTTTCATATTCTCCGGCCGTTCGGGCAGATAAAGGATGAATGTACTGCCGTGCCCCTCCCTGCTTTGCAGCCGGACATCCCCGCCAAGGAGCCCGGCCAGTTCCCTTGATATGGAAAGGCCGAGCCCGGTGCCGCCGTATTGCCTGCTTATGTTGCCGTCCACCTGCCGGAATGCCTCAAATATCAGTTTCTGTTTGTCTTCCGGGATACCTATGCCTGTATCGGAGACAACGACAGCCACGGTTTCTGCAGGGTCCAGGCCGATGCCGGAGAGGTCGGCATCCTCATCAGGCCGCCGTACACTTAATGTAATCCCGCCCCGCCGGGTGAATTTAAACGAGTTGGAAAGCAGGTTCCTGACGATCTGCTCCACCCTCTGCCTGTCCGTGACTATACAGGCAGGCAGGCTGTCCGCCTTTTCGGTCCTGAACCTCAATCCCTTTTCCCGGGCCACCTGTATAAAACTCTGCTCCATACCGGCAAGGAAATCATCAATCTCCATCTCATCGAAAGTGATCTCGACCCTGCCTGCCTCTATCTTTGAAAGGTCCAGTATATCGTTAATCAGCATCAGCAGGTCGGAGCTGGCCTTGTGGATGGTGGAGGCAAACTCCACCTGCTTGTCCGTGAGGTTGCCGTCTTTGTTCTGCATAAGCAGGTTGGAAAGCAGCAGGAGGCTGTTCAGGGGAGTCTTCAGTTCGTGCGACATATTGGCAAGGAATTGAGATTTGTATCTGCCGCTTATCTCCAGTTCCCGTGCCTTTTCTTCGATCATCCGGCGGGCGTTTTCCAGCTCGATATTCTTTTTCTTCAGGTCATCCTTCTGCCTTTGAAGCTCTTCATTGGTCTGGCGCAGCCTTTCCTGCTGGATCTGCAGCCGGACCTCTGATTCCTGCAGTATCTCGGCCTGCTCTTCAAGCTCCCTGTTCGCCTCCCGCAGGTCCGCCTCACGGATTTTCAGTTCCTCAGCCTGGCGCTGCGTCTCCCTGAGCAGGGCTTTCATCCTTGCGCGGGAGCGGGCGGAATGCAGGCTGACGGCTATATCCCCTGCAGCCTGCTCGATAAATTCCACCCTGACATCCGTTATCCTGTGAAACGACGCCAGCTCGATCACTCCCTGCACCTCTTCATCGTGCAGAAGGGGCACGATCATGATATTCCGCGGGGTCACCTCGCCCATGCCGGAGCGTATCTTGATATAGTCTTCCGGGACATCCGTCAGGAGAATTCTCTTTTTCTCCAAGACAGCCTGTCCTATCAACCCTTCTCCGAATTTATACCTCCGGTTGAAATCCTGCTGCCCGGTATAGGCATAACCCGAGGTTAGCGTCAGCAGGTTGTCGTCGCCGACCGTATATATCGCTCCCACCTGCACTTCCAGATAGGGAACGAGATAGCTGATTATATTCCGGCACAGGGTGGAAATGTCCTGTTCCCCCCGCATCCGGTCGTTCAATTCCGCCTGGCCTGTCTTCAGCCAGTTTTCTTTCTCATTCTCGGCGGTTATCTCCCTGAGGGTGTGGATCATCCTGTTGACCGATTTGCCGAGCACGTCCTTGTCGCTTTTGACCACGAGAGACCTGCTCAGGTCCCCGTTGGATATGTCTTCACATACCGATGCCACCTCGCGGAAAGAGTTTACCACGTCCCTGTAACCGGCGTTCAGTTTTCCGATCTCGTCGTTTGATATCCTGATGTCTTCAAGGGTAAGGTCTCCTTCGGAGAGCCTCCCGGACATGTCCACGAGCCTGCCGATGGGTTTTGAAATGTTACGGGCGATAATGCCGAGTATCACCATTGAAAAGAGCACCGCCGACACCCATATCGCCGCACCGATCCATAATAAATAATTCGGCACCTCGAGCGCCTTTGCCTTTGGAATCCCGAGAACCACATTCAGCCCCAGGGCCGGAACAGTTTTGCGTGCAATCACCCAGTCAGGCGGGTTCCCCTTCATAAAGCCCGCCAGCGCAGCGGGTGCAAGGTCCGGGGAATGTGTCAGAGGCACCCCCTCCGCATTGTATATTATATAGCTGATGCCGTCTGTGGCCAGGCCTGAGAATGTCTCTTTCATATAACCGCCGACAGGCTGTTTTATCCATAAGATCCCCTCGATTTTCTTATTGAAGATCAATGCGCTGGCAGTCAGAAGCTCCCATCCGTTGGTATCTCCCCGGAAAAGTTCGTGTATCACCACGAAGGAGTCCTTCCGGCCTCCCGCCGTATCCGGCCGGGTATGCCTGAACTGTCTGAGTTTTTCAGCGTAATCATACGTGTTGAAACGCTCCACGCGCCTGTCGCCGGCAATATGGAGAACCGGCTCGCCTGCCGCGGTTACAAGCTGGATATCGGTGTACCTCGATTTGGCCCGGATAATCCTTATGAAAAACGATTCAAGCTCAAATTCCGCATCAAGCATCCCGTCACTGTCATCCAGTTCCATTGATGTGAAATAATCCTCAAATGCCTTATGCGCCTGTATGGCCGACAGGTCTTCCTCTGTCTTATCCAGCAGGTCATTCAGTAACCGGGCCCTGATTTTAAGCTCTCCGGAAAGATGCCTGACCAGCGATGATTTAAGCTCGTTTCTTATTATTATCTGCGAGACAGCCCCCTGTATGAGCAGGACAAGAGATACCAGGCTGCCTGCGGCCAGCATTATCTTCTGACTTATCTTCATAAAGAATCCCCGCTGGTTACATTAATCCGAGCCCTGACTTCCTTTTTTCCCAGAGTGGTGTCAACGCCTTTCCCTCAGAGAGGTTGACCGTTCCCTGTGCGGATATTACGGCCTGACCTTCGGCGCCCAGTATGAAATCAACGAATTTCCTGACCCCGGGTTTGATCCTGTATCTGCTTACCGTTATATAGATGGGGCGGAATAAGGGATATTTCCCGGAAGCGATATTCTCCTTGGTAGGACTTACCCCCTCAAGGGACAGCACCTTGACCCGCCGCTTTCTTGCGGAGCTGATCCCGGTTACGCCAAGGGCCCTTGCGCTCTTTTCGACTTTTTTCTCAAGCGGCGCGGTCGATTTAAAGACCCGCGAGCGCGCCCTGAAATCATATTCGGGATCATTGAATACAAACAATCTGAACATGTAGCCCACACCCGAATATTTTCCCTGTCCGCCCCTGGACAGCAGGATAATTCTTTTATCCTCTCCTCCCAGGTCTTTCCATCTTTCCGTCGTAAACCTTCTTGAGATTTTCCAGAGAGATATTGCTGACAGGATTGTCTCTGTTGACGATAACGACAAGCGCATCCCAGGCGACCGGGATCAGTTCCGTATTACTCTCTTCTTTATATACAGTGCCGTTTGAATCAATCAAACGGTGGCGGCAGGAGCCGCCCATATCGCTTAAGCCTGCGGCCACCCACCTGATACCCCTGGTGGCGCCTCCTCCGGACAGCCTGATCTTTATCCCTGTCTTTTCCTCGTAGAGCCTGGCTATCTCGGCCATAAACGCCTTCTTGGTGATGCCGCAGCCCGTCCATGTGAGTTCCGCGGCTGCAGCAGGCTGGGAAAACAGATATGCTGCCAGGAAAACAATCACCGTCTTTAAAAGTCCCTGCTGGGGCTGTACTGACCTTATTTCCGTGGTTTTCACCTTTTCCTCACCTTGCCTCTGCATTATTAAATTCCGGATATTTCGGGCAGTATCAGGTTGCCTTCCTCATCCCTTTTCAGGCGTGTAATCCCCGGGTGCATCTTCTCAAGTTCCTCCAGCTCCGACGCCTGACGCTTGACAGTCTTTAGAAGCCTCCTGTTTTCCGCCTCGAGGTCGTATTTTTCAATGGCCGCGCGGATGGACAACTTCAGTTCAATATCATCCCACGGCTTTGCAAAGAACCGGTATATCTCCCCGTTGTTGATCGCCTTCATGGCCGACTCGATGCTTGCATGTCCCGTAAGCATGATCCTGACCGTATCCGGGAAAAGCCTTCTGGCCGCGGCTAAAAATTCGGTCCCCGCCATCCCCGGCATCTTTTCGTCCGAGATCACAAGCTTTATATCGTGGTCCTTCAGTATGGCAAGACCCTCGACACCGCTGCCCGCGGTATAAATCCTGTAAGAGTCCTCCCCACTTAGTGATCTCTTAAGAGCTGACAGCACACTTGGATCATCATCCACTATCAGTATTGAATGTTCCATACATCCTCCCCGTTTATGCAGCATTAATGTTTCCCGTCATCGGTTGATTTCGCAGAGCCGCAGACAGGACAGATATTCCAGTCTTCCTCAAGAGGCAGCATGCACTGCCTGCAGAAATTCTGCTTGAAGCTCCCGCAGTAGGGACAGAACATGAACTTTGCATCTATGGTCCTGCCGCAGTCGTTGCACCGGCGTTCATGCTTTGTCTGGGGGCCTATCACCCGGACGAGCTCTTCAAGGGTTGTCTCGCCGTTTTTCACCTTTTCGATCCCGTCTTCAATCAGCGTCCTCATCCCGCTTGAACGGGCCATGTTCATAAGCTCAGACTCCTTATAGCCTCCGCTGATAAGGTGCCTGAAGTCATCGTTCATAATGAATATCTCGAAAATGCCGGTTCTTCCCTGGTACCCGGTATCATTGCACTGTTTGCACCCCCTGCCCCTGAAGATTTTTTCTTCAGCAAAATCCTCCGGGACCTTAAGCAGCCTGAGGAGCTCTCTGTCGGGACTGTGTTCAGTCCTGCAGTATCTGCATATTGTCCTGACGAGCCTCTGGGCCAGGATGCCCTCAAGGGCCGAGGCTATGAGGTAGGGCTTGATGCCCATGTCAATCAGCCTCGTGATCGATGCAACCGAATTGTTCGTATGCAGTGTTGTGAGCACCATGTGGCCGGTCAGCGCGGCTTTAAAAGATACATCCGCTGTTTCATAGTCCCTTATCTCTCCGACGAGGATGACGTCGGGGTCCTGCCGCAGGGTGGAGCGCAGGACTGATGCAAAGGACAGGCCGATTTTTTCCCTCACGAACACCTGACTGGCCCCTTCAAGGAAATATTCCACAGGGTCCTCAATGGTCTCGAAATTCTTCGTGCTCCTGAGCATGGCGCTCAATATCGAATAGAGCATGGTCGTCTTTCCGCTTCCCGTAGGCCCCGTGGATATAATCATGCCCTGGGGCTTCTTGAGCACGAGGTGAATCCTCTCAAGGTCATCCGGCAGTACGCCGAGTTCATCCAGATTCTTGATCGCCGCACTCTTGTCCAGTATTCTCATGACGATCTTTTCGCCGTTTATTGTGGGCATGGTGGAGA
>JAADFS010000122.1 GCA_013152795.1 Deferribacteres bacterium | reverse complement strand
AAAAAATGAAAGTCCTTCTTATAAATCCCCTCACTAACGAGAAAGGCATGCTCAATATCACCACCAATCTCGGGTTGGGTTATATAGCCACGTCTCTCAGGAAAAACGGATTTGAGGTCGACATCTGGGACGGGGTAAAAAAGGGCATGTCGAAAAAAGGCCTTCATGAGAGGTTGAGAAGACTCGACTATGATGTTGCCGGCTTTCAGGTGTATACATACAGTATACCGTATGCCCTTGAGGGTCTGAGGCTGGTCAAATCACTTAATCCCGAAATAATCACTGTAATCGGAGGCGCCCATCCCTCGGGCGACCCGGAGGCCGCCCTGGATGATTTAAAAGAGGCTGATTATGCATTCAGGGGTGAGGCGGAGATAGGGCTGCCGAAGCTGCTGAAGAAACTAAAGGGTGAGGAAAGCTGCGGTTTCGAGGACATTCCCAATCTTATATGGAGGGAAAACGGCAAGATCCGCTGCAATCCACTGCAGCCCATTGAGGACCTGGACGCCCTCGGCATGCCGAGCTGGGACCTTATCAATCCCAATGATTACCCGAATGCGCCGATAGGCGCTGTGGCGAAAAACTTTCCCTTATCGACCATATCCACTACGCGCGGCTGCCCGTATTCGTGCACCTTCTGCGCAAACAATCTCACTATGGGAAAGAAGGTCAGGGGCAGGAGCGCGAAGTCCGTGCTGGAGGAAATGGAGTTTTTGTATAACAATTACGGAGTGAGGGAGTTCCAGATTATAGACGACACCTTCACATCCAAAAGGGACCTGGCCATAGCAGTCTGCAAGGGAATCATTGAAAGGGGCCTGAAGGTGAGTTTATCCTTTCCCAACGGCGTCAGGTTAAAGACCCTTGATGAAGAACTCCTGAAACTCCTGGAAAAGGCCGGCACCTACTCGCTCGGGCTTGGTATAGAATCAGGTTCTGAAAAGACGCTGAAGACCATGAAAAAGGCGCAGACCCTGCAAGAGGTAAGGGAAAAGGTGAACCTGATCCATCGCTGCACCAAGATCAGGATGACCGGCTTTTTTATCATCGGCTACCCCGGAGAAGACAGGGAGGATATTTTAAAGAGCATAAGGCTGTCAAAAGAGCTGCCGATCCACAGGTCACAGGTTACCATCTTTCTCCCCGTCCCCGGAAGCGAGATGTACCGGAAACTGAAGAAGGAAGGAAAACTGGACCATATTGATTTCAGGGATATCACCTTTCATAATATAGTCTATGTGCCCGAGAATATGACACTGCGCCAGTTGAAGATGCTCAGGATGAGGGCGTATCTCGAGTTTTATTTAAGACCGAGAATCATACTGGGCATGCTGTCGGAGATCCAGTCATGGGAGCATCTTAAATTCATCCTGAGAAGGGTCGGAAAGGTATTTTCCCTGAACATATAGAACCTTCCTGTCTTTTGTCGTTGATAAAAATCTTGACGCTGTAATGAAAACAATGGGAGAGTTCCGGGGAACAAAGTTCGGAGTTAAGGGTGCAGAATGGAATTTTATGTTTTTCCTGCACCCGGCACCCTGACAACTGCACCCTCTGAACACTGGTATCTTATGCCACTGTAAGTTAAAGTAAAATCACCGGTGGTCTGTTTATAGTGGAAACATATTTCTTATCTTTCTTATGGGGCATCTGTATCCTGTTTTCCTTTACAGGCTGGGGCGCAGCCGTAAATAATATCCTCTTCCCGGGAGCACGGGTCGACTGGGGGCAGAGAGCCGCCTGGGGTATCGCCGCCGTCGTTTTGATGGGGGGTATATTAAACCTTGCCTCAATTGTCTCGAAGGTTTCCATCCTTATTTTGACGGCAGCGGGCGTGCTGTACCAGGCGGTTGATTTCTATAAAAGCAGGCCATCGGTTGTTGATGCCTTATCACTTGATATTGATAATTACCGAAAACAAAGGCTTGCAGTCTTTATAATTTTCATCATCTGTTTTCTTGCCGTTCTCCAGTACAGCGGCTTGGTTTTCACCATCTCTTTCAATCCCCATGACGATAAGCAGGCATACTTTGTCTTTGCGGAAAAGATGCTGCAGACCGGGTCCATTGGGGAGGACCCCTTCAGCATGAGAAGGATGGAGACTTCCCTGGGCGGGCAATATTTCCTGCAGACTATAGTCCTGAGTATGCTTTCTGAAAAGAATCTGAATATTATTGATCCCGGGCTCGGAATTATAATATCCATAGGTCTTCTCTGGGGATATCTGAAAAAGAGATATCTGAAAAACAAGAAAATACCGTGGACGGTCGCGGTACTGATCCTCCTGTTCTTCCTGTTTATTCCTCCACCAAGAACAAACACAACCGCCCTTGTGATTCCGCTGGCCCTATTCATAAGTTTTTTCAGGACCCTTGACTGGGAGGAACTGGAGCACAGGCATTTTGTTGTTAATGGTTTTATTATAGCCTTGATCGCGGCGGCGATTTGTTCCCTGAAATCGACTCTTATTCCCGCATGCGGTATTTTATTCGCTTCAACCTACCTTTTTTATATTTTCAAATCAAAAAACAGGCCCAAGGCCGTCTGCGAGTTCATTACCGCTGCAATTCTGGCCGTCGTTTTTCTCCTGCCGTGGATGATACTGATGTATCAATCGTCAGGAACTTTCTTATATCCGGTACTCGGAAGAGGTTACCACGGCACGGCATACGGAAATTTTTCCACTCCGTGGGCGAACCTCAACATTTCAGGGGTGATCGAGATACTCTTGAAATATATCAGCTACCCCTACATCACCGCACTTGCGCTGCTTGAGTTCGCCGTTATTAAATCGTCCCGGCGTCATACCGGACAACGGGAGGCGTTCAACTCCCTTGTAATAAGCGCTGCACTGGGTTCGCTGGTTGTCCTGCTGGTGACCGCGGGCAGATTCGGGGAACGCTATTTATATCCTTTCCTTTTTACAGCGGTGATTATATCAATGATACATGTGCTGGCTGCAACGGGCTGGAGTGATAAGGAAAAACCTGTAAAATCCACGGGGCTTCTTATTGTTATATTTGTAACCGGCATGCTTTTAGGCAATGAATGGTTTGTTACGAGGCTCCAGTACTGGGATTATCTCAGGAATATAAAAGCCGGCCTGAGCAATGCATCCCTATACCATGATGAAGATGCATTGCAGTATGCGAAGATGCAGCAGTCGATTCCGGAAGGGGAAACGGTATTAACGAGACTGAACAAACCGTTTCTTCTGGATTTCAGACGTAATAACATACTGATAGCAGACCTGCCGGGTGGGGCAAGCCTTCCGCCCGGTATGCCGTTTATGAAAGGAAGCGAGGCACTGGCCGATTATCTCATTTCAAAATCCATCAGATACATAGCATATTCCTACGCAAGCGAGGCGGGCTATCCAAGGGCATATCTGGCAAAACAACTAAGAAGAAAACAGAAAATGCATCCCTTTTTCATATCCAGGTCGGAACATACGATTGACTTTCAGGACAACTTGAAAGAGCTTGGGGACACAAGAAAGAGAATATATGACGACGGCGATATCTTTGTAATAGATCTTTTGAGTCGAAAAGACTGATTTGTCATGGTTATCGTCAAGATTTGATAAAACTTTTTATAAATGATAGTGTTATAAAATGCATTCCGCATTTGTTCCATCTGAGAAGACGCGACTCCTTCCCGGCAGGCCGCTGACGCGATGGGTTATTATCATCACTTTGTTTGCTGCAGCCTTCGGCGTCAGACTTTACCACATTGGCAAACCGCCTTTAGACTTTCAAATCACCCGCCAATTCGGTTCCATTAATATTGCACGCAGCCTGTATTATGAGGGGATGGAATCAATCCCCGAATGGAAGAAAGACGTTGCGAGTTTTTATATGCACAGAAGATCACGTGTGATGGAGCCCCGGCTTATAGAATACATGGCATCTTTTGCCTATCGTATGGCCGGCGGGGAATATCTTTGGATCCCAAGGCTCATGTCTTCGATATTCTGGCTGATCGGCGCTGTCTTTCTGTACCTGACAGCCGAAAGGATAACCTTTTCCGGTGCGGCGGCGCTGTTTTCCACCGCCTTCTATCTCTTTCTTCCCATCAGTATATTAGGCAGCAGAAGCATCCTTGCGGAGCCCTTGATGATTATGATGCTGCTGGTGGGTCTCTTCACAATACTGCGTTATTATGAACGGCCGTCTGTTTTCAGATTGGCGGCAACGGCGGGCGTATCGGCCCTGGCGATCTTTATCAAGCCTATGTGCATGTTCCTGCTGTTCGGAGCATTCGTTGCGCTTTCGGTTAACCGGCACGGTGTCTGGAAGACGGTGATCAGCAGGCGGCTCCTGGTATTTACGGTTTTGAGTCTTTTGCCGGTCACTGCGTATTTCTTTCTCACGGGATTTTTCCGGGATGAGCTTCTCGAACAGTCTCAAATAAGCTTTATCCCCCAACTCCTGCTGAGTCCGTCCTTCTGGAAGGACTGGCTTGCCATGGTCGGGAGTGTTGTCGGCTACATTGCCCTTACCGCGGCTCTCGCCGGGATTCTGAGATTCCGACAGGGAATTCCACGGGCTATGATAACAGGATTATGGATCGGATACTTTGTCTTTGGCCTGTCATTCAACAATCGTATAACTGTCCATGATTACTATCACCTACAACTGATTCCGGTCGTTGCCCTTTCCCTGGGACCCATAGGCGCAGATGCCATAAGGCATATAACTGATTACGTGCGTGCTCAACGATGGCGCATTTCAGCTTTAGCGATTCTCTTATTGGTGCTATCGGGTGCAGGTATATTTACCATCTCCCGTCTGCAATGGAGAGAAGCTACCCCGGATCTCAGAAACAAGATGGAAATCATGGGCTCTATCTTTGGGATTAATCCGCAATTCATCAAGTTCGTCAAACCTGATTTCACGGAAGAAGTGGAGACGGCACGTGAAATTGGAGAAATTGTCGGCCATACGACGAAAGTCATTACTTTAAGTTCCAACTACGGAGAGTTACTCGCATATTACGGAGAACTGACCGCCTATCCGTGGCAAACCAGCCTGACTTTTCAGATATACAAGATGCAGGGGATCAACGTGCCGCCCATAGATGAGCTTTTCAATACCTTCTATAAACGGTGGGGCTTCCCTTCATATTTCATTATCACAGACTTCCGAGAGTTGGACAGACAACCTGAATTAAAAAATTTTCTTGATAAAAACTTCCCCGTAATGATTCGGAACAATAACTATCTGATCTATGACTTAAGGGAAAAGACCGCTTTATCCTTCACAATGGCAAAAAACATCCTCGCCGGCGCAGGAGATACCGGAACTCAGGCCCAATGAAGACGGGAAAGTGCTCCTGTACCGATGACACTCTTCCTTGCCGCTGACCAGACTTCAAGTATCGCCTTCTCGACAAAGCGCACGCCCTTGCCGAGGAGCCTTACGCCCACGC
>JAADFS010000121.1 GCA_013152795.1 Deferribacteres bacterium | reverse complement strand
TTTTTTTTCGGCATCCCCGGCATATGCGACGGCATAGCCATGGGACACAGGGGGATGCATTACAGCCTGGCCTCAAGGGAACTCATAGCAGACATGATAGAGACAATCGCGGAGGCGCACTGCCTTGACGGCCTCGTGCTGCTGACAAACTGCGACAAGATCACCCCCGGGATGCTCATGGCGGCCGCGAGGGTGAATGTGCCGTCCATAGTCGTCACCGCAGGCCCCATGCTTTCAGGCCGCCTGCGGGGCAGGAGGCTGTCGCTTGTCAATGACACCTTCGAGGCCCCCGGCAAATACCAAAAGGGGCTGCTGAACGACGCAGATATTGCGGAGCTTGAAATGTGCGCCTGCCCGGGACCGGGTTCATGCCAGGGCATGTACACGGCCAACACAATGGCCTGTGTCACCGAATCCCTGGGCATGAGTCTGCCCGGATGCGCGACATCCCTTGCCGTGTCATCAAAAAAGCGGCGGATCGCATTTCACAGCGGGACGAGGATCGTGGAACTTGTGAAGAAAAAAATCACCCCCCGCAGGATCATGAGCCGCAGGGCGTTTGAGAATGCAATCAGGGTGGACATGGCCCTCGGCGGCTCGACAAACACGGTACTGCATATTCCGGCCATCGCCCACGAGGCGGATGTCCCGATATCACTGGAGCTGTTTGATGAGATCAGCGGCGGTACCCCACATATTTCAAACATGCTTCCGGGCGGCCCGCACTATCTCGAGGACCTCGAATACGCGGGCGGCATACCCGCTGTGCTGAAAAGGCTGCAGCCGCGCCTGAACAACATAATGACCGTATCGGGCAGGAAGATACATGATATTGCAGAGGAGGCCGAGATAACCGACCCTGAAGTCATAAGGCCCCCGGACAGGGCATACCATAAAGAGGGCGGCATTGCCGTCCTGCGGGGAAGCCTCGCGCCTGACGGCGCTGTTGTCAAGCAGACCGCCGTGAGCAAGAAAATGCTGAAGTTCAAGGGCCGGGCAAGGGTGTTTGACTCTGAAGAGGAGGCAATGAAGGCGATACTCGCAGGCAAAATCAAGGCAGGCGATGTTGTCGTCATAAGGTACGAAGGCCCGAAGGGCGGGCCGGGCATGAGGGAGATGCTGAATGCAACCGCCACCATTGCAGGCATGGGGTTAAGCGAATCCGTGGCCCTGATAACCGACGGCCGGTTTTCGGGAGGCACGAGGGGCCCCTGCATCGGGCATATATCACCCGAGGCAATGGAGGGCGGCCCTATAGGCATTGTCAGGGACGGCGACACCATACGCATCGACATACCCGGGAGGAAGCTCGACCTGCTCATCAGCAGTGAAGAGATGCAGAAGAGATTTGAGACGCACAGGTTGCCGGAACCGAAGATCAAAAGGGGCTGGCTTGCCAGGTATGCATCAATGGTCACATCTGCAAGCACGGGCGCTGTAATGAAAACCGTTTAACAGGATTTAAAATTCAAAATTCAAGAGTTGGTGATCAAATGAAAATAAGCGGAGCTGAGATATTAATTGAATGTCTGAAGAGAGAAGGTGTAAAGCATATTTTCGGCTATCCCGGCGGGGTGGTGCTTAATATCTTTGATGTCCTCTATGATGAAAAGGACATAGAGCTTATCCTTACAAGGCATGAGCAGGGCGCTGTCCATGCAGCGGACGGCTATGCAAGGGCAAGCGGCAAGACAGGGGTCTGTATTGTCACATCAGGCCCTGGTGCGACAAACACCGTAACCGGCATTGCAACCGCCTCGATGGATTCCGTTCCGCTTGTCGTGTTCTCCGGCCAGGTGCCCACCATGCTGATAGGCAATGACGCCTTCCAGGAGGCCGACATAGTCGGGATAACCAGGCCGTGCACAAAACACAATTATCTCGTAAAGGATATAAACGACCTTGCCCGTACCGTAAGGGAGGCATTTCATATCGCCTCCACGGGAAGGCCGGGCCCCGTACTTATCGATCTGCCCAAGGACGTGACCACCGGGACGGCTGAGTTCAAATGGCCCGAACAGGTATCGATCAGGGGCTACAACCCCACTTATCACGGCAACAAATGGATGATCCGGCAGGCCGCCCAGATGATAGCAAAGTCCAAAAAACCGGTTATAATGGCAGGCGGCGGGGTTATCCTGTCGGGCGCGGCGAAGGAGCTGAGAGAGCTTGCCGAAATTGCGGAAATCCCGGTCACCACGACCCTCATGGGCCTTGGAGGCTTCCCCGGCTCTCATAAGCTCTCAATGGGCATGCTGGGCATGCACGGCACATACTATGCCAATAAAGCCGTTCAGGACGCCGACCTTTTGATCGGCATCGGCGTGAGGTTTGACGACCGCGTGACAGGCAGGACGAGCGCGTTTGCACCCGGTGCAAAGATCATCCACATTGATATCGACCCCACATCAATAAGAAAAAACGTAAGGGTGGACCTGCCTGTCGTAGGGGATGTAAAGAATGTCCTGAGGGACATACTGAAAGTCATCAGGGAGCAGAAGGGCCAGTGGGAGGCCGTGAGAAAATCCTGGCTGAAACAGATAGACGCCTGGAAAAAGGAAAAGCCGCTTTCCTACACGTTTGATAAAAAGATCATAAAGCCCGAGTTTGTCGTGGAGAAGATATACGAGATATCAAAGGGCAAGGCCGTAATATGTACTGAAGTAGGGCAGAACCAGATGTGGGCCGCCCAGTTTTACAAGTACGATGAGCCGAGGAAATGGCTCTCTTCCGGCGGGCTCGGTACAATGGGATACGGCTTTCCGGCCGCCATAGGCGCGCAGATCGCGTGTCCCGGCAAACTGGTGGTGGACATAGCCGGCGACGGAAGCATACAGATGAACATTCAGGAACTGGCAACGGCTGTTGTAAACAGGCTTCCCGTTAAGGTGGCGATACTCAACAACGGATACCTCGGCATGGTCAGGCAGTGGCAGGAGCTGTTCTTCAGGGAGCGCTACTCGCATACCAGGCTTGACACCGTGCCCGATTTCGTGAAGGTGGCGGAGGCCTACGGCGCCGTGGGATTGCGGGCCGTCAAACCCTCGGAAGTCGAGCCTGTAATCAGGGAGGCCTTCAGTATCAAGGACCGGCCGGTATTCATGGATTTCATCGTGGACTGGAGGGAGAAGGTCTTCCCCATGGTTCCCGCAGGGGCGGCGATTGACGAGATGATCTTTGATGAGGAAGAGAAGAAACCGGCAAAAAAGCTCAAGGCGGTAAAGTGAAAGGTCAAATGAAGTGTCAGTGATTCGTGTCAGTGTCAGTGGAGTTTTTCTGACTGACACTAACAACTGACACTGACACTCAACACTGACAAAAATTCGGGGAGAATTATGAGACATACAATATCAGTGCTTGTGGAAAACAAATTCGGGGTGCTTTCCAGGGTTTCGGGCCTTTTCAGCGGAAGGGGATTCAATATCGAGAGTCTCTCCGTGGGCGAAACCATTGACAGGTCAGTCTCCCTCATGACCATTGTCACAACCGGGGACGACCAGATAGTGGAACAGATCACCAAACAGCTCAACAAGCTCATCGACGTCATCAAGGTCGTGGACTTCATGGACGTGGATCACGTGGAAAGGGAGATGGTGCTTATCAAGGTCGCTCCGAGAAAAAACGACAAGTCGGAGTTCTTAAAGCTTGCCGAGATATTCAGGGGAAGGATCGTGGACTCCGGGCCTGCCACCTTTACGGTGGAGATAACCGGGGATGAGAAAAAGATAGCGGCCTTCATAGAGCTTGTCAGGCCGTACGGGATAAAGGAGTTTGTGCGCACCGGAAAGGTGGCGATAGCGCGCGAAGGAGTAAAAAAAACGTGAGACGTGTCCGGGATTCGTGTCCGTAAAAGAAACGGGCACGGAGAACGAAACAACGGGAGGAACAAATGAAAATATATTACGATAAAGACATCAGGCGCAACCTCCTGAAAGGGAAGAAGGTCTGTATCATGGGCTACGGCAGCCAGGGGCACGCCCATGCCAATAATCTGAAGGACAGCGGTGCCGACGTCATCATAGGCGTCAGAAAGGGCGGGAGTTTCAGCAAGGCGAAAAAGGCCGGTTTTGATGTTATGACACCTGCCGGGGCCGCAAAAGAGGCGGATGTCATAATGATCCTCCTGCCTGATGAAAACCAGGGGGACATTTACAGGAGCGACATAGCCCCGAACATGAAGAAAGGGGTGTATCTCGGATTCGCCCACGGGTTCAACATCCATTTCAACCAGATCGTCCCGCCGCCTGACGTGAATGTATTCATGGTGGCCCCGAAAGGGCCGGGGCACCTCGTGCGCTCCGAATATACGCGGGGAAGCGGCGTGCCGTGTCTTATAGCGATTCACCAGGACCCCTCAAAGGATACAACCGGTGTTGCGCTCTCCTATGCCTCTGCAATAGGAGGCGGAAAGGCCGGGATCATAGAGACCACCTTCAGGGAAGAGACCGAGACGGACCTCTTTGGAGAGCAGGTCGTCCTGTGCGGGGGACTGACCTCCCTCATAACCGCAGGGTACGAGACTCTCGTGGAGGCCGGATACGCGCCTGAAATGGCCTATTTCGAGTGTCTCCATGAAGTCAAGCTCATCGTCGACCTCCTCTATGAAGGCGGCATATCCAACATGCGCTACTCGATCAGCAATACGGCGCAGTACGGCGACCTCACGAGGGGGCCGAGGATCGTGAACGAAGAGACCCGGAAGGAAATGAAAAAGATCCTTGAGGAAATCCAGTCGGGCGAGTTTGCAAGAGAATGGATGCTGGAATGCAAGGCCAACAAACCGGTCTTCAACGCCCTCACCAAAAAGGGAGAGAACCATTCCATTGAGAAAGTGGGAGCCAGGCTCAGGGCCATGATGCCGTGGCTGAAACAGGGCAAACTGGTGGACAAGTCAAAGGCATGACAGAAGACAGGCATGTTCCGGTTTGCTAAGGAAGGTTATCCCTTCATCCTCTTCTTCTTCCTTCCGACTGTTGTATCGGCTCTTCTGGGATGGATGTGGGCGGCAGCGGCAGGGCTGGCGCTCACGGGCTTCATGCTCTACTTCTTCAGGGACCCCGAGAGGGTGACCCCTGCCGACGGGAACGCCTTTATCTCCCCTGCCGACGGAAAGGTCATCCTCATAACAGAGGCAGAGGAAGACGAAGTTTTAAAAAGCAGGGCGCTGAAAATAAGCATCTTCATGTCACCGCTGAATGTTCATGTAAACAGGTCCCCCTGCGACGGGACCGTAAGGAGCGTCAAACACTATCCCGGGAGGTTCTTCTCTGCATTCAAAGACAACGCCTCCATCCTGAATGAGCACATCACCATGCTCCTTGAGTGCGAGCGGCACGGCCGCATAGTGGTGAAACAGATAGCCGGCGCGGTTGCAAGGCGTGCCGTGTGCAGGGTAAGGCCCGGCGACCGCCTTGCCCGCGGCCAGAGATACGGCAT
>JAADFS010000120.1 GCA_013152795.1 Deferribacteres bacterium | reverse complement strand
CCAGGATTACAGACCCTGAAATCCTCGAGTTCAGGCATCCGGGCATCAGGCTTGAGCAGTTCAGGCTCCGGAAGGGCTCGGGCGGCAGGGGAAAATTCCGCGGGGGCGACGGCGTGGTAAGGGAGATAAGGTTCCTCAGGCCCGCGGCCGTGTCCATAATATCCGAGCGGAGGGTTTATGCGCCCTACGGCATAAAGGGCGGCGGACCGGCGAAGAAGGGAGAGAACCTGCTTAAAAGCAAGGATGGGAAGACAACAATGCTGGGACACAGGGAGGTCTTAAGGGTTGACGGCGGTGATTCCATTGTCATCAAGACCCCCGGAGGGGGAGGGTACGGGAAAGAGACATGAGAATTTCCGCTATCATATTGAGGCGGTTTTTATTTAAACTATAATAATAGTTGGTAACAACTGCCTGTTTTTCCGTTGTACAGAGAATCCGGCAAGGTCGACGTTTGTCATGATGAAACCGAAAAAGACACTTTCAAGCGCCGATATCTTCAGGAAATTCCTGCTGAAGGCTGATATACTGTTTCACGTGATCGCCGCCATTCTGCTTCTTATTGCATGCGGTTTCATGCTGTTTTACGCCTTTCTGAACATACTGGAGCCCTCACGTTATTCCGTAATCGCACTGGTGAACGATGTACTGCTTGCCCTGATAATCCTTGAGCTGCTGTGGACGGTTATCAGGTTTTTGAAGAGACAGAAATTTTCACTGAGCCCGTTTCTGGCTATCGGGATAATAGCGGCTGTAAGGAGGATACTGCTGATAGAGGCCCAGACCTCGCTCATGGAACACGTTGCCGTGGAGAAACTGTATGAGATCGGCCTCAGCGCTGTGGTGGTCATAATTCTCATGATTGCATATTATCTGTCCGTAAAGGCTCACAGGCTTGAATAACTTTACCTTAAGGTGCAATAAACAGGGGCAAAGAGGCTGCCGTAGAACCTTTATAAAGCGCCGGAAGGTTAATTTTTTGATTATATAAGCCGATATAGAAAAAGGTAATATATTCACCGTTTTTGTTTTGAAATCATCTGTTATGGATAAGCCCGCTGATACAGGAGAGAAAAGGACCCGCAGAATCTGGATAATCTCCAGGGGCGATTTTGTCAATCTGGATCTGAGCAGTATCTGTAAAGAGCCCGTCTCCGGGCCTGTTACGGAATACAGGATATCCGAACTGGCGCATTATCTGCTCAATCCGGATACCATCTCGCTGGAAGAAAAGGTGGTGGGCTGCAAGGTGCGCTACCGCAAACCACAGTCCGGCATCTTGACTCGCCTGTTCAGAAAGCGCCGACGTGCCGGAGCCAGCGGCGCCCTTGTCGAGGAAATCATCTCATCCTCAAGGATAGGAACCCCGGATTTCAGGGATGAAGGCCTCAACGCACATTTCATCAAGATCAGCGAGATGCTCAGGCCCTATGATCCGGTCCAGAAAAAGCTTGCCAAGCTGGACAGGCATAAGGTTGAGGATATCACCGCCATATGCGAAGAGATAAGCGGAAACCGGTATACCCTGAACCTGCAGGGAAGCCTGAACGAGAAGATAAATTTCCTGGTTAACTCAATGTCCAGGAAGACAAAGGTCGTCTTCAACAGGGCCTATCTCATGAACGGTCTCTTCGAAATGAGGGGGTTTAAATTCGACACATTCAACCCGGACAATTATTACCGCCTGATAAAGTTCAACCGGGAGAACCGGACCGCATACTGCGTTCTGGATGCGGACTACGGATTCGAATTCTGGGTTGACGACGGCGCACTTGTCCATTACATGCATATCTTTGAGCAGTCCGTCAGGACGGACCCGCGGCTTGAGGATGCCCTTGCCCTTTGCATCAGGGGAGAGGCCATGCCGCTGAAACTGTTTTTTTCAAAACAACTGGAACAGAAATACTCTGTAAAACGCCTGCCCGAGACATACCGCAAGATCTTCAGTGCATTCAATATCGGTGAGGACGAAAAGAACGCGATTACAAACATGCTGAATTCTTTCCAGAGCATAGTGTTCTTTAATTTCGTGCCTGATACCGGGACCGGCAGGCGCAGGGTCTTTACGAATATAACGGTGATGCACGACTTCAGGGCCCTTGAGCCCATCAGGAGTCAACTGCCCGAGTTGTACTCGGAAATAGATAAAAAGACATCGGTCTCGGATGCAGGAAAACTGTATCTGCTGGATTCGATAAGGGAATATCAGAATGTCTGACGTATACAATGAGAATGATTACAAGTGGGTCAGGGAGCTTATGCTCTACCCCCAGACCCTGAAAAAGAATCTGAATTATCTCAGGGACACGTCCCAGATAAGGATACCTGATGACCCGATTGAAAAGGTCATATTCCAGGACAATGCCAAGAAGGCCATCAGGAAGATCGCGCAGAACAAGGGGCATATGCTCATGGTCGGCAAGCCCGGCACGGGCAAATCAATGCTTGCCGGCATGTTCAGGCATGTTCTGGAGAAATCCCTGGGGGATTATATCAGGCCCAAAGAGTCCATCGCCGCTTACCCGGGCAAGGACAACAATCACGTAAGATTTGCATATGCCGACCCGGAAAAACTCGACAGGTACATAGAACTCGTCAGGGAGGAGATAGAGGCCGCAAAAAACAGTATAGAAGAGTTCTCCCTGTCCGAGCAGATAGCATCAGCCAGGAAGGTCAGGAATTTCCTCCTGGGGGCAATGTTCCTGAGCATTGCGGCGGGTATTTATTTCCCCGCTGCGTTTGTCCTCACCGGCCTGAGCGGCATAGGCGCCATATTCATGTTCATGCAGGAGAACAACCACAGGGTGCAGGAGAAGATCCAGCGCGAGGTCCAGTCCGGCAAGTCCGTAAACCTAAAGCACCTCACTGACATGATTCCTGAAATCCTGTATGATCCCCGCAAGGATACCAGCCTCATGGTGAACGTTTCGGAGCCGGACTCCAAGAACATGAAGGGCGGCTTCAGGCACGACCCCTACCAGTCCGGCAACCTGCACACACCCATACACAAGAGGGCATATCTGGGCGCGCATGCAAAGTCCCCGATAATCTACATCGACGAGCTGAAGACCCTTATCAAGACAAGATACATGTCGAGCCTGCTTGAGATCATGCAGGAGAAAAAATACATACTCGAGGGCGGAAGAAACACCGGCAGCGGGGCCGCCGACAGGTCCGAGAATTATCTGAGGGCCGACAATATAATCATCGCCTGCTGCAACCACGACACATTACAGCACCTGCAGGAAGAGGGTGAGGGCGCCTTTCTCAGCAGGATAGAAGACAAGGGTGAGATTATCCACATGGAAAGCGCGGTACCCGAGACCGCAGAGCATGTCATGCAGGTTGCACAGTATATCAAGCAGGAGATCAACAACCTCGAACGGGAATTTGAAGAGACATGGGGCAAGGTCATGGAGAAAGAAGGTCACGAAGGTGTCAGGAGGAGGAGCGAACAGATATTCGGCAGGAAACTCCCGGCTGACTATACCCTGAAGGTGCGGGAGTTCTCAAGGGACGCCGTTGCCGAGATTGTAAAGGAACTCAGATGCAGGAGCGCTGACGGAAAACTGAGCTGCCTGTTGAGGCCCATCAACGGGGTTATCAAGACAGCGGAGCTTGATGCAATAGTCGACAATTCCGAACTCGTGGAACCCGCCCATGTCAGGAGGGCGCTCAGGGAGCATTTAAGCCTTGAAGGGGCGGTCTCCAAGGAGATAACCGAACACAAGAAAGACCTGAAAAAATACATAACATCCATGACGGATTCAATAGGGTACGTGGTGGGCCTTGCGGTAATACATTCAAGCGCAAGCGGGCGCATGTTCGGCCAGCCCCTGCCCATACACTGCCAGATCAACACCGGCGGGTCGGATATAATCACCGCGCCCGGGAAGATCGGGGATATCGCCAAGGCCGCGGCCCAGAACGTGAGGGCATCGATAAAAAAGCTCCTGCAGAGGGTGGGGGCCCCTTATGTGGGATACGAGATGCATATCGAGTACATACAGGCGCACGGAGGGGTTGAGGGCGACAGCGCATCCGTGGCCATGGACGTGGGCCTGATATCCGATTACATACAGCAGCCGGTAAACCAGAAGTACGGGATAACCGGCTCCCTGACCGGCGAGATCATTCTCGCAGTCGCAGGGGTCACCGAAAAAGTAAGGTCCATAATGGATATCGACCTTACGATGGAAGGCGCATGCGTGCCGTGGCAGAACAAATATGACATCGAGCCCCTTCTCGTAAACATGGAATTCGAGTACATACAGAAAAAGGATGTGCCGGGCATAAGGATCTTCAGGACGGCGGGGAAGCGGGACCCCTTTGACATATACTTCTGCAAGACGAAATACAACGCCTACGAAATTCTCATGGGACTCAGCAAAAAGGAAGTGGAAGACAGGATGACCGAGAGGAGCAGAAGGGACCTCGAATTCATGCGGAATATGAAAAAACAGGTATAATTAATCTTTTAAGTCTTCTTCAGAAATCTCTGGAAGGCGTTTTTGTCATTCGCCTTCAGATATGCCTCTTCCGGCGAGACCTTTTTCTGCATCAGAAACTCCATGATCGCCTGATCCATAAGCTGCATGCCTTCGCCTTTGGCTGTCTGCATCACGGAGGTGATCTGGAATGTCTTGCCCTCCCTGATCAGATTGGCGACCGCGGTCTTGCAGAAGAGTATCTCGAGGGCGGCCACTCGTCCCGGCCTGTCGCTCCTTTTCAGCAATTGCTGGCAGATAACACCTTTCAAGGACTCTGAAAGCATGGTCCTTATCTGTGCCTGCTGCCCTGCCGGGAATGCGTCGATTATGCGGTCAATGGTCTTGGCAGCAGAGTTCGTATGAAGCGTGCCGAAGACGAGGTGCCCTGTCTCCGCCGCGGTTATGGCAAGCTCTATGGTCTCCAGGTCGCGCATCTCGCCCACGAGAATAACGTCTGGGTCCTCCCTCAGGGCGGCCCTCAGGGCAGTGGCAAAAGAATCGGTATGGTTGCCTATCTCCCGGTGGTTGACCAGACAGCCCTTGTTCTCATGGACGAACTCGACAGGGTCCTCGATCGTCAATATATGATCTTTCCGGTGTGTGTTTATGTAATCTATAATCGCGGCCAGTGTGGTGGACTTTCCGCTTCCCGTAGGCCCGGTCACCAGCACGAGTCCCCTGCTCAACTGCGTCAGCTTCAGTATCTGCGGCGGCAACCCCAGGTCTTCCACGGATAGTATATTGGTCGGGATAACCCTGAATACAGCGCCCATGCCCCTCTTCTGGTCAAAATAATTCGCCCTGAATCGCGCAACACCGGGGATTTCATACGCAAAATCCAGGTCCCGCCTGGCAAGGAACGCCTTCTGCTGCTCTTCGGTTGCGATCTCAAAGAGGATACTCTGCAGCTCCTCGTTTGTCAGTTCCGGATGATCAATGTCCTGCAGCTCGCCGTGGATCCTTATCTTGGGTTTTGAT
>JAADFS010000119.1 GCA_013152795.1 Deferribacteres bacterium | reverse complement strand
CCTTAGGTTTTCTTTATGTCAAACAAACAGGGGATACATCAGAAATAATACATTAACGCAATTTGCATAAAACTGTCGTTGCGCAGGAACCCCATGACCGGGTCTTTTCCTGCGTCCACGAAGAGGTAGGTATTGAGTTCCACTTTCAACCTGTCACCAATTCTCCTGCTTGCCTCAATCTGAAATACAGTGGAATGGTTATTGAGGTCCTGAGTGAAGATGGTCAGGACCTCGGAGGAGGCTGCATCATTGAATGCAAGGCGCAGTCCAACTAAATAGTCATTATCAAGGAAGGTGTTAAAGCGGCTGCTGATGTAGCTGCCGGCAACAACTGCGTTCAAGTCCATATCGGAATCACGGCTGTCATACAAGTACTCCATTATCAAGCCGATGTCCATACTACCCAAGTCCAGACCGGAGAAGGTGTATTCAAAGCCCGCATCTACAGCATAGAAATCACCGTCAGACAGCCCGCTACGATAGATGGCCTCCAGTTTCCATAACCAGGCATTGTTGACATACTGCAAGTCAAGACCGGTCTGATTGATGATTTCGTAGTAGGGTGTGATAATGAGGTTTTCATTACTGTCAGCCTGTACAAGGTAGGCAGGTTCCCGGCTTGTGCCATAGAAATGGGAGAAACCGATATCCCAGTTCCCTATAGTGTTACTGTAACGTAGAGCATAGTCGATATGATGCTCTTTCCTTGTACTTTCATACACCGCTCCACGTCCGGTATCGATAAACGGGTCAAAACGCAGGCGCCCTTTACGGCCCGGAAACGTGCGCTTGCGAAAATAGGGTAAGACAAAGAAATCCAGGGTTCCGTAACCGGTCAGAAGTGTAAGATCCGTCATTGGCTGGCCCAGTTTTTCTTCTTCATTGATGGACTCAACCAGATCTGTTTGATTGATGATATCAACGAGATGACGCCCCTCCGTGACACCCCAGAAGACTTTTCCGATACCTGCACGGAGCTCATACCCCTCCCTGGGCCACAGGAACATGGCCTCCCGGATATCAAAGTGCGTCCGTTGACTATCTGCACTGTCGTAACGATAAAAAGGTATGAAAGTAAACGAACTCCCACCTGCCCACTCCCGGTAAATGTCGGGGCGGACGGCAAAAGAAAGACTGTTTTTATCCTGCTCCTGATAAAGAGGTCCCTGAAAAAAATATCGTCCTTCCACCTGCATCCATCCGGAAAGCTCAACCGCAGTGGCGGGATCAGGAAGAGTGAGAGTTGCTACTGCTAAACAGAGCAGCAGCATAATCATGTATCTCCTCAGCGCCCGTACCTGCACAAAACAAGGGGGTGTCACCGTATGCGTTTCAGGCGGTTCTGTGTAAAGTCGCGATCCTTCAGCCCGCTCCTGAATTTATATTTCTCATACACAAGCCGGGTTTTTTTACCAGTCTGCTGATTGACCATATACAAATCGTGGGAACGCCAGTACTTACCAAGATACTGCCGGTAGTCACTGAAGGTAAGTATCTTCAGAAGCGAATTCTTTCGGTCATAGTAGTCGATACGCTGCGGACGGTATTCTGACTTGTCATACCACGCAACCTGACGGGTGTAGCCCGAGTTCTTGTACAGCGGTCGCTGTTCAAGCACAAAGCACTGTAATACACCACAGGGCTCGTCGCGCAGCCATTTGTAGGCGTATTTCTTCAGCTCCTGGGAACTGATATCCTCGTAGGCGAACTCACTGCCCATAAAGGGGCCGGACTTGTTGCTGGATGATATACGCTTGATGCGCTTCAAGGCCGGTAGATATAGCCACTGGTCATCGGGTTTCAGAATGTGGGCATAGCTCAGTAGCGCCGTACCTTTGATATCGCGAGGTTGATCAAAGATCACCAGTGATTTATCACCGTCGTTTTCGTCAGGTACTTCAAGAATGTAAATGCGCATCTGACGTTCGCTGGTCTGTCCCCGACGGTTCTCAAGGATCATTTTCAGGGTTACACGGGTATCGCCGAATCCACGGTTGCGGCTGTCCCACTCACGGGCGATGGCCTCACCCTTGGCCACGGAACCCTCGGCGGCCTTTATCACAGCCGGAAGTGCAAACACTGTCACGGCGGTAAGAATCAGAACAAAAAATTTCATGGCTTGAATCCTCCTTGTATGATTTGTCTCTCCGTGACAACTCGATCAATGTCACATTTACAGGTAGCGCAATTACACTTTCCTTCCTTGTCGATACGCATCAGCAGCGGCGGCAGCAGCAGGAAATCCACCATCAGGGCAAAGATGAGGGTGATGGCGGTAAGGACACCCATGTCCGCATTGACCTTGAAGCTGGAGAAACTTAAAACCGTAAAACCGACGACCAGGATCAGTGTAGTCACCCAGAGTGCCATTCCAACATGGGTAAAGGTGTAGCGGATAGCGTTGTGGGTGTTCAGGCAGTGCTCGCGCTTGGCACGATTGTATTTGCTGAGGATATGGACTGTATCGTCAACAATAAGGCCAAGGCTGGTGGCCGTGATTACGGAGGCGATGATGCCCATCTCGCCGACGAAGATGGCCCACAGCCCAAAGGTGAGGGCCACTGGGAAAAAGTTAGAAACAAGGCTGACGAGTCCGAGCCTGACACTGCGCAGGGCGATGATCAGGGTTACAGCAATGAGCAGGAAAGCGATAACTGTACCCTTCAGCATGCTACGAACGTTTCGGTCTAAGAGAAGGGCAAACATAACAGAGGTACCTGTGCCCTCGGCTTTCATGGACGGCAGGGCGTTCTTCGCCAGCCAGGATTCGGCACGGGTCTTGAGGTCTCGTATCTGCATTGTTGTTAAGTTCTTCGCAGTGACAGTCAGGCGGGTAGCCGATTTGTCTATACTAACCTGACTGTTCAGATCGAGGCCGTAGGGTAGGGACATCTCGTAGAGGAGAAGATATTGTGCCGCCAAATTCCGCTTATCAGGCAACCGGTACCATTCCGGATTATCCCCGTGCATGGACTTGTTCACCCGTTTCATGACATCGGTAAAACTGTTGACATGAGTGACTTCGGGCTGGGCACGAAGCCATACTGAAAATGCCTCAAGCCGTTCCAGATAGGCCGGGTCTGAGATGCCGCCAGCCTCTCCGCTATCAATTGAGAACTCTATGAGATAAGGACCTACAAGATTGTTAGCTGCAAATTCAGTCTCGGAGCGAAAAGGGATGCTGTAATCAAAATATTCAACGAAGAGTTCATTCAGTTCGATACGCGGGATGAAGGCAATTAATAACAATGTTACAGCTGTTATTCCCCACAGCAGCGGCTTTCTTCTCTTGACCACAAAGTCACCGAACCTTTCCATAAACAGACTTTTGCCTTCAACTCGGTGCTTTACCCGGAATGGCAGCATCGACATCAGGGCAGGAAGAAAGGTCATTGAGAAGAACCAGGCCGCAACTACCCCTATGGCCGCAATGTTGCCGAGATCATTGAAGGGCGGTGAATCTGAAAAATTGAGGCTTAGAAAACCGATTGTGGTGGTCAGGCTGGTCAGGAACACCGGCTCAGTGTTGACACGCAGGCTTTCGATCAGGGCTTCATGTCTGGATCTTCCATCTCGCATCTCCCCAAAGGTATGCAGCAGGATGTGCACGCAATCAGCGATAGCAAGGGTAAGGATTACGATAGGCGCCACTGCGGAGGCCGTGGTCATCTTCATGCCCATCCAGAAGCTGAGTCCCATGGCGGTCACCACTGACAAACTCACCACCAACAATGTCGCAACGGTTCCGGTAACTGAGCGGAGCAAAAGGAGCATGAAAATCGTTATAAACAGGTACATCACCGGCACCAGCGTCTGCAAATCCCGGTCTGAGGCTACAGTAAGAGCATTACTCAATGCGGCCATCCCGGTGAGTGCCACGGTCAGGTCCGGATGAGCAGCACGCAATTTAGCCACTATCTCCTCAGCACGAGTTACAGAGATCGGAAGATGCTCGGTGTGATCGTTGCCTGGAAATTGAAACGTGACAAACACGCCCGTGGTACCTGCATCGGCTGCTATAAGGCGATTTACTAAGGCAGGCTCGTTAAGGGCCACCTTTTTGATTTTAGCCAATTGAGCATCTGTCAGATCCTCGGGGCTCTTAACCAGATCGGCCACTGTCAGATCATCGCCCCTGGCCTCTGTGTGCTGGAAATTGGTTATGGAGTCAACCCGGATGGCATAGGGTAGTTGCCATGCTTCCCTGGTCAGCTTCTTGACAATCTTCAAGGTGTCACGGGTAAAAACGTTTTTGTTCTTGGGCTGGAGGACAAAGAGAATGTTGTCGGTATTGGTGTAGGTATCTTCAAACGCATCAAATGCTTTTAGTTGTGGATTTTCCGCGCTGAAATAGACACGGTAATCGGCGGTCATCTCGAAAAAACGGATGCCCCACCCGGCAGTAAAGGCAATCAGCAAACAGACAATCAGAACCGGCCAGCGCCAACGGATGACCCAGCGGGCGTAGGCCAGGGTTATATGTTGCATCAAGTTTTTCATGGTTTTGGTTATGCCTGTTTAAGTTATATGACATGTTATTTATAACGCACTCTAACACAACTAACGCCAATCTCAACGACACAGTTATGTACTGAAATACGTCATTAAAGGTTGATCCTCCCTTGTTTATTACCTATAGCGTAGCTGAAGATCTTGAAAAAAGGATGAAGAAAGTATGAATAAGTAGTGAAGATTCGCCATCATTCAGGGGTACGTTACAGACAACGGGATTGTTATTGATACGGAATTGCTTTTGTGTGTGAAGTAGTCATTAAAAGCGTTTGCAAGTGGCCTGTCTGTTGTAGCAACTACATTATGAAGACATCATCTGTTGGAATCGAGAGCCTTGTTGCCTGCGGGGATAAAGGGATAAGGGAGAGAAGATAAGTGGCGTTCAATAAAAGGAGAGGGGCTCTGTATCAGTGTTGACCCTCTGCTCTTCCTTTATCGCATCCTGCAGGTACTGAGGCATGGCAAACATGCCGTGATGGACCTCCTGGTTATAAAAACGGAGACCGGAAGTGAGTTGCTCCAACTTTCCGTTAAGTTCCAAGTGGGGAAGTGCTTTTGGATCCTTGCTGTTTGATGCATATACAAACCCCCAGGGCACATAAAAAGACGGTACAGACGTCCAGTATCCCCTGACTGTCGTGAATATCTGAGCCATGGTATTATGGATAATGGCAAAGGCTTTCAGGTTGTTTACCGAGACAGACGTTGCCTGGGTTACTGCTACTCCATCCGGCGCGAGATGCTCCATGACCTCTCTGTAAAATTCCCTTGTATAAAGCTTGATGGCAGGACCTGCTTCCATGGGCTCCGGAAGGTCAAGGATTATTACATCAAACTTCTCGTCACACTCAGCAATAAACCTTCGAGCATCCTCGTGCAGGACCTTTACCCTGGGATCGTCAAAACACCCTTCATGCCATTCATACAGATGGTCCTTGCATGCCTGCACTACCTCCTCATCAAGGTCAATCATGCAGACGGATTCCACCGTGGGATGACGCAGCACTTCCCTGATCGTAGCTCCCTC
>JAADFS010000118.1 GCA_013152795.1 Deferribacteres bacterium | reverse complement strand
GTGGTGGGCGGCTCTCCGACTGCAAGGCCTATCTCCCGCTGGGCCATGGCCACGCGCGTCAGTGAATCCATCAGCAGGAGGACGTCGTTCCCCCGGTTCCTGAAATACTCGGCAATGGCAGTGGCTGCAAACGCACCCCTCACCTTTGCCAGCGGTGTCTGCTCCGAGGTGGATACAACGACAATCGATTTCCTGAGTCCCTCCGGCCCGAGGTTTTTCTCGACAAATTCCCGCACCTCACGGCTCCTCTCGCCGATCAGCGCTATTACATTGACGGATGCCTCGGAGTATCTGGCAATCATGCTCAGCAGGATGCTCTTTCCCACCCCCGAGCCGGCCATTATGCCGATCCTCTGGCCTTTGCCGCAGGTAAGCAGGCCGTTTATCGCCCTTATGCCGATATCCATGGGCTCTGTGATCCTCTGCCTCTTGAGCGGATTCGGCGATGATGCAAACAGGGGATAATCCGTACCGCTGAAGGGCCCCCTGCCGTCTATCGGATTTCCTCCTGCGTCAACCACCCTCCCTATGAGTTCATCGCCGACCTTTACCGAGATATTCCTTCCCAGGGGCATCACCCTGCTTCCATGCCTTATGCCCGACATCTCGCCGGCCGCCATGAGCACGATCTTTCCCTCTTTGAAACCGACCACCTCTGCATCTATGGGGACTGCACCGTCGGAGTATATCCAGCACGCCTCTCCAATGCTCACGTCAAGGCCGGTCGCCTTGATGGTAAGGCCGGTTATTTCCACCACCCTCCCGTATACCTTTACGGGATCGGAGTTGTTTACGGCAGAGATGTATGGTCTGAGGTCAATAGCCGTCATGCTCACCGCCGGTGGCATTTTTCATTTCCTCTGAAATGTTCTCAAGCAGGGAATCAATATCCGTCACCGCCTCTTCGGTGTCGCTTATCACAAGAGGAGCGGTGACCGGCAGATTCGGGGTCACCTCAAAAACTATGTCCGGGTGTATACCGGTCAGCTCCGGTTTCCTTTTCATGAAGATATCATGGAGGGCCGGGTTGATTCTGATGGTGACCTTCCCTCCCCTCTGCATTTTTTTCATGGCCTCTCTTACCATTGTTACGATGATTTCAGGCCTCGTGTTGATTTCCTCGATTATTATCTTCCGCGCTATGGCGGTTGCAAGCTCCACGATCTGTGATTCAAGCTCGCGGGCGGTTTTCTCCCTGAGGTCGGCTATCTCCCTTATGATCTTCTCCAGGCGCTCCATGAGTATGACCGCCTTTTGTTCCCCTTCTGCAAAACCCGCCTTTTCGCCGGAGGCAAAACCCTCCTCGTATGCCTTCCTCTGTATCTCTTCCGCATTCTGCAGCACTGCATCACTGCCGCCGGGGGGCATATCCTCCTCCAGTGAAGGCATGCTGTACAGGGCTGCATCGCTGTTTTTCATGATCCTGCTGTTACTCAATTAGTTCCTCCTTGCCCCTGCCTGCAATCACGATCAGTCCCTCTTCCTCGAGCTTTCTCGCAATGTTTATAATATTGCGCTGGGCCTTCTCAACGTCGGACACCCTCACAGGCCCCTTGGTCTCCATCTCTTCCTTCAGTATCTTGACCGCCCTCTGCGACATATTGCTGAATATCTTTTCCTTGAGGCTGTTGGAGGCACCCTTTAGTGCAAGCGACAGGTCTTCGGTGCTTACCTCTTTCAGTATCATCTGGATACCCTTGTCATCTATCTTCTCTATGTCGTCGAATACGAGCATCAGCTCCCTTATGGCCTCTGCTATCTCGCTGTTTTCCTCCTCGATCTTTTCGAGGATGCTCTGCTCGGTGCTCCTTTCACACTGGTTCAGTATCTCGGCGATTACCTTTGTGCCGTGGAATGTCTTGCTCTCCCTGCCCTTGCCCACGTCAAGCTGGACTTTCAGCACCTCTTCTATGTCTTCAAGGGCGCTCTCGGGTATCCTCTCGGTCTCGGCCACTCTCAGGGCGACATCGCCTCTTAAATGCTCCGGCAGGGTCAGCATGACTTCAGCGGCCTGCTCGGGCTCAAGAAAACACAGTATGAGCGCTATGGTCTGGGGATGCTCGGTGACGAGGAAATTCGACAATGTCCGGGGATTGACCCACTTGAGTGAATCAAACGGGCTCTCTTTCTCCACCATCTCCAGTATCTTTTCAGCATCATCGTTTCCAAGACCCTTGGTGAGTATCTTCTTTACATATTCCTCGCCGCCCAGTTGAATGGCGCCTGCCTCTATCTTTTCAGAAACCTCCTGGAACACACCCTCCACTGCGGAACGGTCATTGGTCTTGATCTTCGCCATGTAGGAGGATATCTTGCCTATGACATCCGCATCAAGATTTCTCAGTATCTTGGCCGCGACATCCTCCCCCACCGCGCTCAGGAATATTGCGGCCTTTTCATACCCGTCGGCCGCCATCTACCGTTCCTCCAGCCAGCCCTTCACTATGCCCGCCGCCTGTTCCGGGTGTTTATCAGCCCATTCAACGACCTGCCTTTCCACGGATATCTCCCTGGGCTTTGCAGGCTGGGCCTGTTCGGCGGCGGCTTCAGGTGCAGCAGGTGCGCTCGCCGGCGGCGGCGACATCTTTGAAAGCGAGCGGATCAACGGCCTCAGTATGAAAAGGAAAAACAAAAGCGCCACTGCAACAGGCGAGAGATATCTCAGGATTGTATAGACCAGGGGGAGATAATCCTTTTTGGCTTCCACGGCCTCGCCTGTGTCAATCTCCCTGAACGGCATGACGGTCAGGCTTATCTCGTCTCCCCTTTCATCGTTGAACCCTACGGTCTTTTTGACTATGTCTTCATAATACTTGATATCCTCTTCACTGTGGACGGTATATTTTTCCGCATTTTCAACCGAATCCTTCTGAGAGGGCAGTATACCGTCGATAAGTATAGCCACGGTCAGCCGTTCCAGCGTCACCGGGGATTCCACTATACGGGTTACGGTCTTGCTCGTTTCATAATTGATCGTCTCATCCTGCTTCTGGGACTGTCCTATAGAGGAGGCGAAATTGCCCGCTGCCCCGCCCGGCAGGTTTGATGCAACGCCGGGTATGCCCGCAGGCCCGCCGGATGTCGTCTTTTCCGTGCTCTTCTGCTCGCTCCTCACAACCGCGCCGTCAGGGTCGTAAATCTCTTCGGTCCTCTCGCTCCTGGTAAAGTCAAACTCTGATGACACCCTTGCCTTTACCCTGCCCCTGCCGACGACCGGCTCGAGGATGCTGACGATCTTGGATGCCATCTTTTTCTCGAAATTATGCTGGTATTCCATCTGGGTAGTGCTCAGGCTCATGATGCTGTCATCATCCGGTTTTGTAAGCAGTTCGCCCCTGTCGTCCACCACCGTGATATTATTGGGAGACAGGTCCTCCACGCTGCTTGATACGAGATATATTATTCCCTCGACCTCTCTGTTATTAAGCCTCCTTCCCTGCTGCAGGGATACGAACACGGCCGCGGACGGACGGGTCTTGTCCTCCTGAAATGCGAACATGGACTTGTCCGGTACCACGAGGTGCACCCTTGCCTGCCGTACGCCGGCCAGTGATCTTATGGTCCGTGCCAGCTCGCCCTCCAGGGCCCTCCTGTAGTTGAGCTTCTGGACGAATTCACTCGTTGTAAAGCTCGTGTTGTCAAAGATTTCAAAACCGACTCCCGCACCCTGGGGCAGTCCCTGTGACGCAAGCTGAAGCCTGAGCTCGTATACCTTGCCTGACGGCACGAGTACCGTGCCGCCGGGGGCAAGCTCATAGGGCACCTTCCTGTCCGTCAGCTCCTGAACTATCCTTCCTGCGTCATCCTCGGAAAGGTTTGAATACAGCACCTGGTAATCAGCCTTCTGGATCCACGAAAACAGGAGAACCATGCCGGTTACACTCAGCACGACAACGAGTATGAGAACCAGTATCTTGCCCGTGGGCAGGGATTTCACCTGTTTAAAGAAGTCTTCCATGCCGGCCATTTCTTAAACCTGCATCCTCATGATCTCTTCGTAACTCCGAAGGAGCTTGTTCCTTATCTCCACCATCAACTGGAATGTCATATCCGCCTTTTCAACGGCAAGCACCGCATTTGTGATATCACCGCCTGCAGCAAGCTCCTTAACCGCTGTATCCACATCGTTCTGCACTTCCGAGACCTTGGCCAGGGCCTCGTTGATAACCGCATCAAAGGCACCTGTCTTTTCATCATTCAGCCCCTTTGTCCGGCCAGTGCCGCCGGATTCGGTATTGCCGGTGATATTGCCGATATTAATATCCGCCATTTAGAGCCTCCCGAGTTGAAGGGCCTTCTGGTACATGCCCTTTGATATGTTGAACGCCCTGATATTCGCCTCATACGCCCGCAGGGCCGTCATCATGTTCACCATCTCTTCAATGACATTGATATCCGGCATCTTCACATAACCGTTTTCATCCGCATCAGGATGCCCCGGGTCGTACACCGTAATGGGAGGCCTCGTGTCCTCCACGATCTCCCTGACCCTCACTCCCTCAAGCCCCGGCGGCCCGCCCGGACCCACAGGCATCGTCTCAAACACGACCTCTTTCTTTACGTAAGGGCCGCCCTTGTCCGTCCTGGTTGACTGGGCGTTCGCCATGTTGGACGCTATGGTGTTCATCCTTATCCGCTGGGCATCAAGCGCTGATGCGCTCACCTTGAAAATATCCATGCCTGCCTCCTGCTGGTTTTATTTTTATTTGCCCCTGACAGCGGCTCTGAACATCTTTATCTTTGTCGAGAGTATCTTCAGAGCGGCATCGTGTATGAGGGCGTTTTCCGTCATCTTTGCGACCTCGATATTAAGCTCCACGTTATTGCCGTCGCCCCAGGAGGGATTCTTTTCAATCACAAAGCTCCTGCTGGTGCTGCTGTCCGTACCGCTGATATGCCCGGGCGCCGTGGTTGCAAGACCGAGCTGCCTGCCGAGGATATTGCCGAATTTCACATCCTTTGCCTTGTAGCCCGGCGTATCTGCATTGGCGATATTGGAGGCGATGACCTTCTGCCTCATGCCTGTTGCCTGCAGTATCCTGTGGAGAATCTCAAAGTTGGTGTCCATGTTTTATACCTCCCGTATACCGAACTTCCTGTAATTACTGTCAAAAGTTATCAAAATCCATGCCACATCCTCCACGCCGTGCAGTTGCATCACACCCCTGCCCCCTGTCCCCTTCATTGCACCGGCAAGGTTTTCACGCTGCCGGAAATTTTTTCCCGTATGCGTTCAGCTTGTTCCTGATGGTCCTTACGCTTACGCCGAGGGCCTTTGCAGCCTTCGCCTTGTTGCCTTTTGTATCCTCAAGGGTCTTCAGGATCAGGTCCATCTCCATATCCCTCAGGCTGCCGTTATGCGACGGACCCTGAGGCAGGTTTCCGCCGATCATGAAATCATCCGCGCATATCAGGTCGGACTTTGCCACAAGCACGGCCCTCTGGATCGCGTTTTCAAATTCCCTTATGTTGCCCTTCCACTGCCTGCTCCTGAGGAACTCTATTGTCTCCTCCGTAAAACCCCTGACGGTCTTATTGAGCTTTGCGGAAAACTTTGCGGCAAAGTGCTCTG
>JAADFS010000117.1 GCA_013152795.1 Deferribacteres bacterium | reverse complement strand
CTGTCATGGACTCCAGCATCTGCGTGGCTGTAATGACCGGCTTTAAGGCTGAATTGCATTTCTCTATCAGACGCTTCTGTATCAGCGGGACTTCCTCGGGCGGCACCTCTACGCCGAGGTCCCCCCTTGCAATCATGATGCCGTCGGAGGCCTCGATGATCCCGTCTATGTTTGAAAGGGCATGCCTGTTTTCTATCTTCGCGATCACCGGCAGGTCGGAGCCGTTTTTCTTCAGCCATTTCTTTACTCTCAGGATGTCGCTTCCCGAACGCACGAACGAAAGCGCCGCATAATCGACACCTGTCTTTATGCCGAACGCAAGGGCACTCCTGTCGCCTTCTGTAAACGTGGGCGCAGAGACCCTGACACCCGGGAGGTTGACCCCCTTTTTCTCCTTAAGCAGCCCGCCCTCCGTGACCGTGGTGATCAGCCTGTCCTTTTCCTTGCGCACCACCCTTAACTGGATCAGCCCGTCATCTATCAGTATCCTGTCACCGGGGTTGACATCCCTGAGTAAGCGGGGATACACGACCTGGACCAATTCCGCATCGCCGGGGGTATTAGCGGGGGTTAGTGCAAGGGTGGAGCCTTCCTTGATGGAGACCGCCCCTCCCTTGATCGGGCCTATCCTTATCTTCAGGCCCTTCAGGTCCTGAAGCACGGCAACAGGCCTGTCATACCTGCGCGCGGCCGCCCTTATGAACTGCACCGCCTTTTCGTGTTCCGCGTATGTGCCGTGCGAGAAATTGAGCCTTGCAACGTCCATCCCCGACCTTACGAGCTGGCGGATTGTGGCTTCGGAACTGCTCGCCGGCCCTATCGTGCAGACTATCTTTGCCTTGCGCATGAAACCGCTCCTTCTCCCGGGTTCATCCAGCCGGGTGAGGGAGTGCCCGACACCGGGAAATTCATATCCACTTTACCCCCTGGCCCCTGCGGCAGGCAGTGTGCCTGCGCCAGTTTTCGCCCCTTTCCCTGAAGTCGGAGCGGTAGTGGGCCCCCACGCTGCCCTTTCTCAGGATGGCTGAGTCGATAATCAGGTTGGCGACGGTTATCATGTTCTTAAGCTCCGACTCCCTCCTGCTCTGAAACCTTCCCTCCATTATGTAGTCCCTCTTCTTAAGCCATCTCTTTGCGTCCACGAGGGACTTCTCGCATCTTATGATCCCCGCCTTGTTCCACATCAACTGCCTGAGGGAGCTCCTGATCTTTTCCATTTCAAAGAGCCTCTCCTGGGGCGTGCCCTCCTGAGCCGGGTCTTTGTGATATGAATCTATATCCATCTTACGCCCCCCTGTACCGGCCTCGGCGTATCTCAGTGCACCCCTGCCGGCCCTTGCGCCGAAGACCAGCCCCTCCAGCAGAGGCTGTTGGAGGCAAGGCGGTTTGCGCCGTGCACGCCGGTGCATGCAACCTCGCCTGCTGCAAAAAGCCCCTTGATGCCGGTTTCGCCGGCGAGGTCGGTGCTGACCCCGCCCATAATATAGTGGGCCGCGGGACATACGGGGATCATGTCTTCGGTGATGTCAATGTCGTACTGCAGGCACGTGGTGTATATCTGCGGGAAGCGTTTTTTTACAAAGTCCCTGTCAAGGTGCCTGAGGTCAAGGTAGACATGTCTTGCGCCTGTCTTGACCATTTCCGATACGATCGCCCGTGCCACGGTATCCCGGGATGCAAGCTCCGACATTTCGTGGTAGTGATGCATGAAGCGCTGCCCGTGAATATTTCTCAGAACAGCCCCCTCCCCCCTCATGGCCTCGCTCAGCAGGAACTGGGGCGCACCGGGGGAATAAAGCGTTGTCGGATGAAACTGTATGAACTCCATGTCCACTATCAATGCCCCGGCCCTGTACGCGATTGCTATGCCGTCGCCGGTGGATATCACGGGGTTTGTGGTCCTGGAGTAAAGCTGTCCCGCGCCGCCTGTGGCCAGGATCACGGCCCTTGCAAAGACATTGATGATGGAATCGCCCCTGAGTACTGTCGCGCCGATACACCTGCCGTCTTCTGTAATCAGGTCAAGGGTGAATGCAAAATCATATCTCCTGACAGACGGGAAGGAACGGGCCTTTTTGATGAGCACGCGCTCGATCTCCTTGCCGGTTGAATCACCGTGGGAATGGAGTATCCTCTTTCTCGTGTGCGCAGCCTCTATGGTGAATGATAACTTGCTGCCTTCCTTATCGAAATCGGCACCCCATGACATGAGCTCAAGTATGCAGGCAGGGCCTTCCTCAACGAGGACCTTCACGGCCTCTTCATTGCAGAGGCCGTCGCCGGCTTTCACAGTGTCTTCATAGTGGATGCATACCTCGTCTTCATCGCTCAGGGCGACGGCCACCCCGCCCTGCGCGTATCCCGTAGTGCTCTCAGTGGCCTTGTCCTTTGTCAGGACGAGCACACTTCCCCTTGGGGCAAGCTCTATTGCGGCCCTGAGGCCGGCGACCCCGCCGCCTATCACAAGGAAATCCACGGTCTCGGAGGAAAAGTTCATGATTGTAGAAATATTAAAGTATGCCGTACGGTTAAGTCAATTTTAAGCCCGCGGCCGCAGCGCACTTGATTTGCCCCGGGCCGCCGGGTTATGCTGAAACAGTTTCAGGGTGCAGGGTGCATTTGTCAGGGTGCAGATGGAATTCTATGTTGTTTCTGCCACCCTGTCACTTGTCCCCTGTGAATGTTTACGCAACTGTAAGGAAAACACATGACAAAAAATACCGGAATCTGTAGGATCTGTAAAAACCCTGTGGAAGAGTGCATGTGCTGCGACGGGTGCGGGCATGTATGCAGCCTTGATCATGGAGAGCCGTACTGCCCTGTGTGCTTCCCGCAGCCGGAATCCCCGGAGTCCGATGACGACTGATGAATACTTCATGCGCCTTGCCCTTGAGGAGGCGGAAAAGGCGTTTGCCGAGAATGAGATCCCGGTGGGCGCAGTGCTCGTAAGGGACCACAGCATTGTTGCGGCATCGCATAACAAAAGGGAACAGCTCCATGATCCCACCGCGCATGCCGAGCTGGCGGTGCTGAGGGAAGGAGGCATAAAATCCGGCAACTGGCGCCTGACCGATGCAGTGCTTTATGTCACCAAGGAGCCGTGCGTCATGTGCGCCGGGGCCATGATCAATGCAAGGCTGGGAAAGCTCGTATACGGATGCAGGGACGAACGTTACGGGGCTGTAACGAGCCGGTACCAGTTGGTCCATGACCCTGTGCTCAATCATCAGGTCAGGGTTGTATCAGGGGTCATGGAGAATGAATGTGCAGACATTTTAAGGCGGTTTTTTGTAAAATTAAGATTGTGAGTTGTCATTCCGTCAGAGGCAGAGGAGTCTGCCGGAAAACCTTTATAAAGCGATGGGATATTGGAAATATGTCTATGTTGCAGGAAATAACGGAGAGTGAAGTTGCAAAAGACGTCAATATGGCGTGCGGAATATTCCCTGAAGGTATCGCAGATAAAGCTTTTCCGGCAGACTCCTCTGCCACGATAGCAATAATTTAGGTTGGATCATATCCGGAGGAGTGGCCGAGTGGCTTAAGGCGGCGGTCTCGAAAACCGTTTCCCGATTCTGTCGGGACGTAGGTTCAAATCCTACCTCCTCCGCCACTTAACCTGCTCCCCTTTTTTCCGTCAGACTCCTTCGTATTTCTTCATGCGCCAGTATTCCGCGTTCAGGGTCTCAACAATATAATCCAGCCTGCGCGTCCTGATAAATTTTCTCATGGCATCCACAAATACCCTCGGATGCCTGAATAATATGCTCAGGAGAATCGAGTAGAAACTTATATTGCCCGAACTGCTGAGATAATTTCTTCTGAAAAAGGCGTTCTGCATCTCCCTGCGTATGTCCCTCAGCTCTTCCTTCCCGAAGGTTATGGACATGAGAGGAAGCTCGGGCTGCCTGTGCGCCCATATCTCGGAAAACGGTACATTCGGGTCGAGCCATCCGTTTTCAATGGCCATGTCATAAATGGCTGTCCCCGGATAGGGGGTTAGGAAATAAAAGGCGGTGTAATCAGCCGCTATCTCCTTGGCCAGCTCAAAGCTCTGCTGTATGTCTTCCTTGGTCTCCTCGGGATTGCCGATTATAAAGGTTGCCAGGGTCCTGATATCAAGCTCTTTGCACAGCTTGAAGGAATGCTTGATCTGCTCGGCCCTGTCCCCGGCTCCGCCCTTGCCAAGGACCTTGAGTATCTTCTCCGAGCCGCTCTCAACACCGAAGTCAAGCTGGACAAGCCCGGACTCCTTCATAAGCTTCATCAGTTCCCTGTCCGTCTGGTCGACCCTTGACTGGCCGGCCCACTTGATATTCAGTTTCCTCCGTTTTAATTCCTCGCAGTATTCCCTTACCCACCTGGGGCTCAGTGTGAATGTATCATCACAGTAATAGATGCCGGTGATGCCGAATGTCTCGTGCAGGTATTCTATCTCGTCAACGACATTCTTTACGGAGCGCCTTCTCGTTTTTCTGCCGAATATATTGTGGCTGCCGCAGTATATGCACTTAAACGGGCATCCCCTGCTCGTGACAATGGTCGTCTGGTTCTTGTCGGCGTGGCCCCTTATAATTCCGGGGGGCTTGAGATACGGCTTCATGTCGATAAGGTGGCGCGCGGGAAACGGAATGCTGTCCAGGTCTTTTATCAACTCGCGCCTGCCGTTGTCTATGATATCGCCGTTTTTACGGTAGGTGACACCCTTTACCCCGTCAAGGCCCTCGCTCTTTTCGAGTTTCTCGCATACCTCGACCATGGTGTCTTCACCTTCTCCCACCACTATAAAATCGAGATCAAAGTCTTTCAGCGTCTCAACGGGCTTGACCGTGGTATGCACGCCTCCGGAGCAGTATGCCACGTCAGGCAGCTCGCGCCTCAACTCCTTCAGGAAATTGAATGCCCGCTGGTAGCCGACCGTCAGGAAACTCAGTCCCACGAGGTCGGGCTGAAAGTCCTTGATTTCCCTGATGATACCCGCGTGGTACTGCGGGTCGGCGTCGAACACCTGAACCGCATGGCCCGCCTTTTCCAGAACAGCGGCGATATACAGGAGCCCCAGCGGGGGTACAACGTTATTGCCGTCCAATACCTGTGAATTAACTAAAGTAACTCTCATAATTTACTACCTCTTTTCATGTTAAATTTTACTGTTATACAGTTCGCCAGCAGGCAAGGGAGGCTGCCGGAAAAGCTTTATCTGCGATTCCTTAAGGAAATATTCCGCACAGCATGTTGACATCTTTTGGAACTTCACTCTTTGTTATTTCCTGCAACAGAGACATATTTCCAATATCCTCTCGCTTTATAAAGGTTTTCCGGCAGCCTCCCTTGCCCTGTTATGCAACATTAAAATTTCATCTTCTCAGCAACAGGCATGACACCGGGAACGGACCTTCCGCGGTTTGTTGCCCTTTATCGTAATTGAATGAAACCTGATATATTCGACCTTCTTGTAAAGATAATTCTTAGTTAATCGGATATTGGAAAATCCGGCATTCTCCGCCAACTCCCTGAATCTCTTGTCCGTAAGCGCTCCGGACAGGCACGCATTCCACAGTTCCTTGTCTCTCTTCAGATAACCGGGGACAGGCTTGTCGGAGACGATATCCGAGATAATGAACCTCCCTCCCGGTTTTAATATCCGGTAAACCTCATTCAGCACCTTGGCCTTGTCCTCTGTCAGATTGATAACGCAGTTGGATATCACGAGATCGACCGAATTGTCATCGATAGGAAGCTCCATGATGTTTCCGCTACGGAACTCGACGATATCATACCCCAGCACCTCACCGACCTTCCTCGCACTTTCCCTCGCCTTCTCAAGCATCTCATCCGTCATGTCTATCCCGATCACCTTGCCCCTGCTGCCGAGTTTCTTGGCTGCTATAAAGCAGTCGATACCCCCGCCGGCGCCCAGGTCCACTATGGTCTCACCCTCTTTTATGTCCGCCAGTGCAGCGGGATTGCCGCAGCCGTAGGATACCTCGAGCACTTCATTGGGTATGTGCTCCAGGTCTTTCGGGTCATAGCCGGTCGGGCAGTAATAATTGGCCACCGGATTATAAGCGGCCTTTGAAAATTTTTTCTTGACGGTCTTTGTCACATGCCCCTTTATCTCGGGCTTGCAGACCTCCTCATCATCCTCCACATCAACCGAAAGAACGCACGAGCAATGATAGCAGCCGACTTCAAAGTTCCTGTCGACCTTCTTGATGCCTGCACCGAGGTGACCCGGGAGTTTCGCGTCCATGGCATTGTATACAAGGGGCGCGAAATACCCGTTGCCTTTCTGGGGGGTGACGCCCTCTGATGCAAGCTCCCAGATGATATCCTCAAACAGGGCCTTGTAGGTCGGACAGTACGGGTCAACCGCAGTGACGGAACCCCTGCCCGTGTCAACCTCGCTTGCATAGTAACTGTGGGATGTGCATCCGCCCCCGCAGAAATACTCGAGATAACACGAGCGGCATTCAGGCTTGTTCTGAACACTGTTCCGCCTGCCCCTTTCCATGACCTTCGAGTTCAGCCAGATATCCTTCAGGGATTTCCTGCGGATGGAGCCAGCATCAAAGTGTTTGTCGCCGTTAAGGGAAGCGCACGGGTAAACATGCCCGTCTGCGTTTACGCAGATCTTTTCGTAACAGTTGTTGCAGAGGTCGTTCTTGCGCCCCCTCTTTGTGCGCACGCGGACCTTTAACGACTCCACGTTGTCCAGTATAATCTCCTGCTCCCTGTAGATGCTTTTGAGTTTTTTCATGACGCCCGCGATATTCTCGGCAGGGACAAACAGTTCCTCTGCATTGCTGGCGCCCCGGCCCTTGGCATGCATCCACAGGAGGTTGTGCTCCTGTATGCCGAGTTTTGACAGAAAGCGGGAGGTCTTTGCAATGTGATTCTCGTTCAGCTTGCTCACGGCTGTGGAGACGATGGGGATTATGCCGA
>JAADFS010000116.1 GCA_013152795.1 Deferribacteres bacterium | reverse complement strand
CTGCCGCCGATAAGTTCATGCCCCTTCCTGTTGCACTGCACTATCAGGCCGTCAGGGTCTATGCCCACTACTCCGACGGGCAGTGAATCAAGGATATTCTGGGAACACGCCAGTATCTTGTTGTGCATTATGAGGTCCGCTGTCTTTTCCTCGACGATCCTCTCGAGATTGTCGTTTATCTCCTGGAGCTCTCTGTTCTTTGATTCCAGCTCCATCGTAAGCTGGATGTTTTTCTGCTGCATGAAATAACAGTCGAGGGCATTGGATATCGCCACCTTCAGCTCATCATCATTCCAGGGCTTTGGGATGAACTTGTAAATCTGCCCTTCATTTATGGCTCCCACAATGGCCGAGGCATCCGCATACCCGGAAAGCACTATCCTGACCGTATGAGGCCAGTGCTGGCAGACCTCTTTCAGGAAATCCACTCCGTTCATCCCCGGCATTCTGTAGTCGGAAATGACGATCTGCACCGGTGCCTCCCTGCCGAGGAGGTCAAGACCCTCGTCTCCTGACATTGCAGTGAGAATCTCATAGTCGGAATCAAGAAAGAGTCTCTGGAGAGACCTCAGGACATTTCTTTCATCATCCACGCAGAGAATTTTTATCTGTTCCTCCATGGCTTCTCTTCCTCCACTACAGGTATTTTTATTGTAAAGGTGGTGCCCTTGCCGACCTGGCTCTCAACCGTTATATCGCCGTTGTGTTTTTTCACTATCTCATAGGTTATGCTGAGGCCCAGGCCCGTGCCCTTGCCGACTTCCTTGGTCGTGTAAAAGGGCTCGAATATCTTGGTTAATCTGTCCTGTGGAATGCCGTTTCCTGTGTCCGATATCGACACATAGATCGAGCCCTCGCTGCTCCATGTCTTTATTACGATCTCACCATGGTTTTCTATTGCCTGGCCGGCGTTGACAAGGAGATTCATGAATACCTGATTGAGCTGCTGCGGATGACACATTGTCAGGGGAAGTTCCCCGTAATCCTTTCTGACGACCGCATTGTACTTGAGTTCGTTCCAGACGATACTCAGCGTGCTCTCAATGCAGTCGTTGATGTCGGCCGGCTTGCAGTCCGCCTCGTCGATCCTTGAGAATGTCTTGAGATTCTGAACTATGGTCTTCACCCTGTCCGCTCCCTCAAGGGATTCGTTGATCAAAGGCTCGATGTCCTCGAGTATATAGTCGATCTTCAACTGTCTCCTGTGCTCTTTGACGGCGGCGAGCTGCTCCTGTCCCTCGAGCTGTCCGGTAATCTCGGTAAGCTCGCGGATAAATCCGGCAAGCTTTGCGGCATACTTGCCGAGTGTCCCGAGATTGCTCGATATAAAGCCCATGGGATTGTTGATCTCATGGGCCACGCCTGCTGCGAGTTGGCCGATGGAGGCCATTTTCTCCTGCTGGAGTATCCTTGTCTGCGTGCTCTTCAGCTCAGCATATGCACTTTCAAGCTCTTTGTTCTTCATCTCAAGCACATGCATCATGTTGTTGAACTGTTCCCCTATCTGGTACACAGGGTCTGAAGTGGCCTTTTTGAACACTATACAGGCGGAACATACCTCGTATTTGTCTGCAAAAGATTCCTGCCTGCCCCCTTCGCAGAGGGTGCCTTCAGTCTGCCAGCATCTTACGGCACCCCTTCCGAAACAGACACATTTCGTCCTCCTGCAGTTTCTCACCTCGTAGCATTTGCTCAGGTTCGGATTGAAAAACCTGACGCCGTAGTCGATCTGCTTTGTAACATTCTGTATGAGGGCGGTTATCTCCTTGAGGCCGGACTGGAGTTTTTCCCTGTTTTCATTGATCACCCTGTTTGAGTTCATGAGTTCCTCCGTAATAACCTTCAGGTCGGTGTTGTCATGGATCGTTATTACGGTGCCCGGTGAATTCAGGTCACTGTCGTTGTATGGATATGTGTTGAGTTCAAACCACTTTCCGGTGGAACTCTGAAAAAGCTCGGTGCTTTTGCCGTAACGCGTCCTGACCTCCATGTTGTTTTCATGGAGAAACTCTTCCCAGTCCTTCTGGATAATCATGTGGTAGGGCATACCGGTGAATCTTGCAAATGAGCTGTTGCATCTCCTGATGATTCCGTCCTTGTCCGTAAGGATTATCATATCACCCACACAGTCCATGGTCCTTTCCCATTCCCTCTTGGCATTCTCCACGAGCTTGAAGGCATTGTGCAGTTCTTTATGTTCCTTGATAAGGAGTTCCTGTGCATGCAGGATTTCCTCCTCTGCCTTTTTGAAATTGTTCGCCGAGATTTTCAACCTGTCGACCTGCAGGCGCAGGTCCTTCAGTTCAGCTATTAGTTGTTCTTTTGTCTTTTCCTCATCCCTTGATACAGGGACGCCCAACTGTACATCCATCATGTTCTCCCTGCTTTTCCGCCTCTGCATCTGTCCGGTTCGTGATGATCCGCGTGAATCCGGGGCCGAATTGCATAATTACAAAGGTTTGCGGTTTTCATCTTTACTGATAATATTGCTCAGCCGTTTTCCCGGCGGCTGAATAAACACCTCCTGTCCTGTTGTTTTTTTCCTGCAATTCTTATCGGTTGTTATGAAAGGCCGCTAAATAGGGAGATTCCTGACATCAGGACGGCTGAAAGCCTGATACTGCCGTAAGGCTTTCAGCCAGCACCTGAGGTTTAGTAAGCTTGAATTAACCTTGCGGTATTTTTATGCAACCGTAAGGTTGAAACAGACTGGAAAGATGTCCGGAGGGGAGCACTTACGGAGATGCCTTGCCTGCTTTTCTCTTTAACATCGCCTTTCTCGGGGCCTTGTATACAAACCAGTCTTCCTTGGTTATTTCATGAAAATAATCCGCCTCATCAATTAATATCCTTGCCGTTGTCTGCCTTACAGCGGCTATCTCCACCCGTACACCTTCCCCTTTCAGATGCAGGACCAGGTCCACAAAGTCCGCATCGCCTGACATGATGATAATGGTGTCAACCTTTGAGGCCAGTTGCGTCGCCTTGATGGAGAGCGGGATATCCGCGGACTTGTGACACGGGACAACCGAGCCGTAATAATTCTCGTGCAGTCTCTCAGCGAATTTGGAGGAGATGGCCTTGCCCTCGCGGAAATAAAGCAGCCTGTTCAGTCCCCTGTCATTCAGCAGTTTGGGGATCAATGTGTCAAAATTGATCATCGTGTTTTTTGACCCGGAAAGGTCGTGGATACTGCGTTCAATGTTGTTGCCGTCGCAAAGGATCGCCACAGATTGATTGATGAGTATATTTTCCATCATTACACCCTCTTTGCAGTGCCAGCGCTGTAAATGCCGTGCTGTATTAAGATTGTCATTCCCGCAGCACCGGGAATCATGCTCTTCTCCGGTTCCGGACTGCTCCCCGGGACGGGAGAAGGCCGGAATGAAACATGAGAGTTGATACGACACTATGATAGCATGCAGGGCATTGCGTTGCAAGGGCAACAGGGCCGGACGGTTACTTTTTCTCACACTGACAACCGCACACCTGAAAACAGCCACCTTTTTCTTGTGATAACAATGAATAAGTTGTTATTATCAATATCATTCAAACAAGGGACTTTCAAACCCGGAGGTGAAAATGGCCATAAAACAGGAACTGCTCGATATCCTTGCATGCCCCAAGTGCAAGGGGGATATCAGGCTGAATGAATCCGGAAACGGTCTTATCTGCGACAACTGTAAGCTCCTGTATCATATTAAGGACGATATACCCGTCATGCTTATTGATGAGGCGGAGAAGATAGAGGATTGACCCCAGGAGGGTACGGTTGTCAGGATGCAGGATGAAACCTGCACCCTGTGTGAATTGTTACTGATGTTTTTTTATGCAGGGGTATTTTAATAGCGGTAATGGTCGGGCTTGTATGGGCCGTCCACAGGCACTCCGATATAATCCGCCTGTTCCTGTGTGAGCCTGGTCAGTTTGACGCCGATCTTCTCCAGGTGGAGCCTTGCAACTTCCTCATCCAGTTTTTTGGGAAGTGTGTACACCTTGTTTTCATATTTGCCCCTGTTTTTCCACAGCTCGATCTGGGCCAGCACCTGGTTTGTAAAACTGTTGGACATGACAAACGAGGAATGCCCCGTGGCGCAGCCGAGGTTTACCAGCCGGCCTTCTGCAAGCAGGTAGATGGTGTGTCCGTCAGGGAATATGTACTTGTCGACCTGGGGCTTGATATTGATCTTCTTGATTCCGGGATAGGCATTCAGCTTGTCCACCTGTATCTCGTTGTCAAAGTGCCCTATGTTGCAGACTATGGCCTCGTCTTTCATTTTTGCCATATGCTCAACAGTGATGATGTCCCTGTTGCCTGTGGTCGTTACGTAGATATCACCCTCCCCGAGGGTGTCTTCGACGGTCTTTACCTCATAGCCCGCCATCGCGGCCTGCAGGGCGCAGATCGGGTCTATTTCAGTGACTATCACCCTTGCGCCGAAACCGCTTAAGGACTGGGCCGAGCCCTTTCCGACATCCCCGTAGCCGCAGATAACCGCAACCTTTCCGGCAAGCATGACATCCGTGGCCCTCTTGATGCCGTCGGCCAGTGATTCCCTGCACCCGTAGAGGTTGTCGAATTTGGATTTGGTTACAGAGTCGTTTACATTGATTGCGGGCACCAGCAGCGTGCCTTTTGACATCATCTCATACAGCCTGTGGACACCTGTCGTGGTCTCCTCGCTGACACCCTTCCACTCCTGCACCGTCCTGTGCCATTTCCGGTTGTCTGCAGCCAGCAGGCCCTTCAGGAGGTTATTGACGATCTGCAGTTCCTTGTTGTCTGTGGGTTCATCGAGGATTGCCGGGTTGTTCTCCGCCTCATAGCCGCGGTGGATAAGTAGTGTGGCGTCTCCTCCATCGTCAACGACCAACTGGGGCCCGAGACCTCCCGGGAAGGTCAATGCCTCGTTCGTACACCACCAGTACTCCTCCAGTGTCTCGCCTTTCCATGCAAACACGGGGATGCCCGCCTTGGCTATGGCCGCAGCGGCATGGTCCTGGGTTGAGAAGATATTGCAGCTTGCCCACCTGACATCAGCGCCCAGTTCAACGAGGGTTTCAATGAGAACCGCCGTCTGGATGGTCATGTGCAGGGAACCGGATATCCTCACCCCCTGCAACGGCTTCTCAGCGGCGTATTTTTGCCTTACCGCCATAAGACCCGGCATCTCCTTCTCGGCTATCTCTATTTCCTTTCTTCCCCAGTCCGCCAGGCTTATGTCGGCGACCTTGTAATCCTGTACGTTGCGCTCTGCTGTTGAAGTTGTCATTGTAAAACGCCTCCTATTTCCCTTTTGCCGCTTTTTTCAGGGTCTCGGCCATGTCGGTCTTCTCCCATGTGAATTCCGGCTCGTTTCTTCCGAAATGGCCGTATGCCGCGGTCTTTTTGTAAATCGGCCTTCTGAGATTAAGCTTCTTGATTATACCGGCAGGCGTAAGATCGAAGTGTTCGCGTATAATGGCCTCTATTTTCTCGTCCGCAATCTTGCCGGTCTGGAAGGTATCAACAAGTATGGAGACAGGGTCCGGCACCCCGATTGCATATGCAAACTGCACCTCGACCTTGTCGGCAAGTCCGGCGGCGACGATGTTCTTTGCAACATAGCGTGCCATATA
>JAADFS010000115.1 GCA_013152795.1 Deferribacteres bacterium | reverse complement strand
AGGGGGAACAGGTCTTTATTCTGCACCCTGACAACTGCACCCTGCACCCTCTACGATTATCCCATCGCCTTATAGCCGTTGAACCCGCAACCCGTAACTCGCAACCCGCAACTTTCCTGCCATTTATGCAACATTAAGGTTATTATTCAAAATATCCCCGCAACCCGGTCGGCTTCCGCCATTAAATCCACCAGCCCGCCGTAATCCACCGGCCTGCCGGATATCTCGCCCTCGCTTATGCCCCTCAAACGCATGTCATCCCTGAGCACATAAAAATTGCTGTCATACAGGCTCCTTGATGCATACACTGCATTCTGTAAAAGGCAGATATCGGCATTCATGTCTTTGGCAAGCCTGTAGGCGCTCTTGAATTCCCTGGTATCGGGCGCGCTGGAAATAAGAAATAACATAATTCACCTCCGCTTCAAAATATCATAATTGCCTGCGACTCTTTCAGCGCCTGCCTGAGGACTTCACCGGTATCGACCTTTACCCCCTCGATAAGGTCGTCTTCCTTGAGATCGTATTCATTGAGGGAATTTTTGTCCGCATAAATCTCCATTTCATCCGAAAGAATCTCCAGGTCCTCTCCAATGGACGAAAAACCTGTCCCGCCTGCATCCTGATTCTTTTTTGCAGTATACACGCCCCCGTCCATTAAATAAAGCGTGGCCCTGTAGCCTCCCCCGGATGCGCCGCCTGCATGCCTTACGGCCTCTGCTGCGTTAATCGTGCCGTATGGTGGTTTTCTTAAAATTACCAAAAGCTTATCCATAATCAAGCTCCAAGATTCAAAAGGATATCGGTTTGCTTCAAAAGTGAGAACAGCCCCTTTAATGTGCCTTTCTCTATCGACCCTCCGCCTGAGTCCCCTTCAGGGCCTTTTTCTATGCTGCACCGGCCGTCCACGCATCCGCCCCTTTCCGGGCCTTCAATATAATTTTCCTCCGCACTACAGCGGAAGTTTATGCAGCCGGTTCAGAGGCTTACTTTCAGCCCCCTGTCCATAAGCGCCCTGAACCCCCCGGCGGCATTGGGCAAGCCTTTGCCCGCCTGACCCTTCAGAAAGCAGTACACGCCGTCCGTTGATGCCACAAGGTGGGTGTCCAGTCCCCTGTCAAGCGCAGCCTCGGCGATCTTCATCGCCGTATACGTGTTCTCATAATTATACGGCGAGGTGTTCAGAATCAGTGTGATCTTTTTTGCCATTACCTTCTCCTTTCTCCGGGATATGTTCCCTTTTTGGTAGTGGGGCAGCATTCCGGCCCCGGGAGTTCCCCCGGATACTCCTTGTTGAATATCTCCAGCAGATCAATGACAAGAGGGCTTTTCAGAAAATAACACCTGAGCCTTCCGTCAATGAAGAAATCAATAATCCCCGCGCGTCTGAGCGCTCCAAGGTGCTGGGAGATATTGGGCTGGCTTATTTCGAGGAATTCCTCGAAATCACTTACGCACTTTACACCCTTTGAAAGCTCCTGCAGTATGGTTATCCTCACAGGATGGGCTATCAGTTTCAGGATTTCGACTCGCGATATAAAATCATTCATATATAATCATATTATTATATTTTTATGTATCTGTCAAGAAAAAAATTCCGGCCACCCGGATATTAGTTGCGCAAAGAAGCATATTTGAATAACTTATAGCTTCTATAAATATTTTATATTTGACCTCGTAACTACTTTACGGTATATTATAAATGTAGTTTCAGTATAATTCTTCTGGATAAAGTACGCAATTCTTTAAAATGAAATAAAAAGCAGGGGGTAACCATGAACAAGAGGCTATTTATAGGATTGATAGTATTTTTGTTATCTGTGGGACTGGTTGCAACGAGCGCCTTTGCGCGCGGAGGTAATACCACCAATGCTATTCCTATCACGGTTATATATACGGTCGGCTCAAGCGGAAGTACCGTAGAGAAAACCACTTTTTCGTGGACGGAGGTTCCTTGGCTCTATTTCGAGCTTCCGGCTGGAGCAGGTACCAGAAATATTGTAACGCAGTCATGGTGGAATGATCCCAACAATATCCAGCGCGGATATATCACACAGAATGAGGCAGACAACACTATAAAAGTATGGCAGTCCCTGGGTAGCACCAAATGGAACAGTATCAAAAAACAGGGGCAGTGGACCATACTGGCCCAGTACGACACTACAAGCTCCAAAACCACGGGACAGGGAAAGACAAGTTTTATCGTTAACGGGCCGCCTCCACCGCCTCCACCGGTTATCCCTGAACCGGTAAGCTCTGTACTCTTTCTGGTCGGAGGAACAATCCTGGGGATCAGGTACTGGAAAAGGAAGATAAGCTCCTGAGGGAAGAAAGAGATTCTTTAGAAAGTCGAAAAAACCCGGTTAAAGGTCTTTAACCGGGTTTTTTACGTAAGGGGTACAGATACCCCAGAATCTCCGAATAAGTCTTCTCCAGGTTATCTTCATTGCACCTGCCGGGGGATCGGGAGGGAAACCTGCCCAGGGTACCGGCTTCCGGTCCCGTCACCACCTCATTCCTGCAGGCTGACCCCACGATGATTACAGATTGTGACATCGGCATTGCAGGCTTTTTACGGGCTTGATCTCCGAAAAAGGCAATGTCAATTTCAGCGGCAGGAGCACTTTCCGTATTTGCAAGATACCGCGCGATCTCCAGGAGGACGGCGCTTCCGTCGGGGTTGCCGTTGTAATACGTGCCTATCAGAACGGATTTGTTTTCATTATCCGGAAAGAAATGGCCGATAATATTTACGGACTCCACACCGTTAATCCGGATTCTCTGTACCTCCACACGCCGGCTTAATGCCTTCATCTCGGCAATCAGAAACTCCTGCAGCCTCAGGCGGCCCTGCGCCCCGCTCTCCTCAACGTTGTACCGCAGCATCTGTGCGGCAACGGCCTTTATTTCGTCAAGCCCGAAGGGATTCACGTCCCTGGCGAATTCATGCCTGAGCGACCGCGATGCCAAATATCCCACCGGCGAAAAGTCGTCGGTCAGTATCGGATAAACAGAAAATTCGAACCGCCCAAGGTCGATAAGATGCTCCGGCAGGCCGCGGATTACAGGGTTGACATTATCCCGCACAACCGGGCTTTCAAAATCTATTTTTCTTTCTCCATTGACACCCAGTGCAATCACGTTCTGCACGTAAGCGCTGCCGGGTGATACAACCGCGAAAAAGTAGCTGTTCGGGAACACCGAACGCAATGTCTTTATTTCGGCCAGGAGTATCGAAGGGGGTTTGCGTGAGAAATCACCGATAAAATTCCCTATAAACACGCCGTTTCCGGTCAACCTGTCTCTTGCCAGCCTGAAAAACTCCTCTGTGGCGAAATGCGGGGGTATTGTCATGGAGAAATAGACGTCACTGAATATAACATCGTATTTTTTCCCGCTGTCATGGAGAAAGCGCCGGCCGTCTTTTATGTAATTCCGGATCCGGGGGTTTTTTGATACCCTGAAAAACTTCTCACCAATATTAAACAGTGATGGTTCAATCTCGGAGACATCCACATTAGCCCCGGGGAACCCTTCCGCCAGCAACGCGGCCAGCACATAGGTCCCTCCGCCTATTACCAGCACATTTTCGACTTTCTCCCTGAAAAGCCCTGCAAGGGCGTAATATCTGAGATAATCAAAGGCGGTCTCTCCGGAGTCGAGAAACAGGGCCCCTGATGCCGAGCGGTCCTGCAGGAGATAGCGTATCCAGCGCCCGTTGAATTCGCGGTCGTAGACGGTAAGCCTTGTATATACGCCGTCACGCTCATAAATTACCCCTACCTTTGTCATTACCGACGATATCCAGTACACTGCCCCGGCTACTGCGGCTGCAACAAGTATCAGGACTATACCTGTCCTTGCCCTGAGTCCTGCAGAACGCATCCCGGTCAATCCTGTTACAACCAGCGTGATACCAACCCCAACCACGATACTGCCGACCCCGAACCGTGGGATCAGCACAAAGCCGGCCAGCAGGCTCCCGGAAATGCTGCCGAGGGTTGACCAGAAGAAGACCTTCCCTGATATGCTGCCGATCCCCTCGCCGGGCATCAGTCCGCTTTGCAGCCTGACGGCAAAGGGCGAAAGGATTCCGAGCAGAAAGGCGGGCATGAAAAAAAGAAGCACAGACAGGATAAGCGGGCCGCTCACTATCGAAAGCTCATACCCCCATGCGGGAAGCACTGTCAAGGCCAGTATCTGCAGCAGCAGAACGCTCATACCGCCTGCAAATATAACGCCGAAGAACCACATCCCGGAAGGCCGGCGGTCGGCAAGTTTGCCGCCGGAATAATATCCAAGGCTCAGGGCTGAGAGGATGACTCCGATAATGCTTGAGAATGTATAGATGGTATTTCCGAAATACGGCGCAAGGATACGCGTTGCAGTGACCTCAACTATAAGGACAGCCGCCCCTGTGACAAATAAGACAAGAAATAAAATGTTTCTGTACAAGAGATTCATCCAACCAGCCGTTTTTTATTGTAAACCATTACCAGTGAAAGCGTAAACGGTATGTGCCTTGTTTTCCTTACAGTGGCATACAAACATCGCCTGCGGGCAAGGGAGGCTGCCGCGTTTATGCGACATTAAGGTTTCCTTGACAATAATTCATATATCAATCTAAAATAATGGCGGTCTGCTGTTTTTTATTTAACCTTAATGTCGCATAATAGGGTCACCTGTCCGAATGGCGATAATTTAGTGCAACCTGCTTAAAGGTTAAGATAATCCGTAATGAAAAGAAAAACAGTATGTATTTACTATTCCGCCGCGGTTGTAATCTTTTCACTTCTTTTTTCACTCTCTATATCCTTTGCTTTTGCTGCAGATGATTACGAATTATACATTGCACGGGGCATAGATAATCTTAATAAAGGCAATTATAGTGAGGCCCTTCAACTTCTGAAAAAGGCCCTTGAACTGGCTCCTGAAGACCGTGAAGCATTATATTATACAGCCGTTGCATATTCAAGGCTCGGCAGGTACAGACAGGCGGAAGAGCTGTTTCTGAAAATATTAAAAGAAGGCGGGGCTGATGCAAATGTCTATCTCGAGCTGGGGCGCCTTTATGCTGCGAGAGGAGAATGTTTGGAATCTCAAAAATATCTCTCGCGCTTTATCTCTCTTTCGGATGATGATGCATTGAAAAAACATGCAAGGAACCTGCTGGAGAACTGCAACAGGCCGGTGGGCCGGAAGAAACTCTACAACCTGTCTCTCACCGGAGGGGGCCAGTATGACGATAATGTAATCGTTGAGCCTGAAAATCCTGTAGTTGCAGCGGACAGGAAACGTGACGGAAGGTTTGTTGCCTATTTAACCGCAGATGCCACCCTGCTTGAAACGGCGGCGATAAGCCTGAAGGCCGGATATAATTTTTACCAGAGCCTTCACGAGCATCTGAGCGGCTTCAATGTGCAATACCATAAAATAACGCCTTCTTTTGATATAACCATCTCTGATGCATTCAGCGTTTCAGCGGGGTATGCACTGGAGTATACGGTCCTCGGCAAAGAAGAGTACAGCAGGTTCCACACTTACTCCGGCAAGATTACTGTGAAGGAGACCGGGAAGCTGTCAACCGAGGTAATATATAAATACAAAGATCACAAGTACTGGGACACGGATACATTCAAGTCCAACTCCA
>JAADFS010000114.1 GCA_013152795.1 Deferribacteres bacterium | reverse complement strand
ACACCGGGGTCTCCCGTGTTGTCAGGGTCTATCACAGAGGCGTCAAAAGAAACCTCCAGGCGTATGAATGTCTGCTGAAACGCGCTGTAGCCGTTTTTCGTAATGCTGACAAACAGTACTGCCAGCATAATCAGCGCCGCGGTTATCGCGGAGACACCGAGGGCCCTGAATATCTTCTCCTTTGCATAACGCCTTTTCAGGCCGGCCTTTATCAGCTCCAGCCTGGCTTCATGGCTGTTCCGTATCATATCACTCCCCTAACCCCATCCCAAAGGGAGGGGGGACTTGTTTCATTCTGCATCCTTAACTCAGAACTCAGAACTCAGAACTTAGAACTTAGAACAAGGATCATTCATACTGTTCCCGGTATCTCCTTACCACATACAAAGCAATGATATTGAGGCAGAGAGTTATTATAAACAAAACCAGCCCCAGTGCAAAAGCCGCCAGTGTCTTGGGGCTGTCAAACTCCTGATCCCCTATCAGCAGGGTCACGATCTGCACGGTGAAGGTCGTCACGGCCTCCAGGGGGTTGGCCGTGAGCCTGGCCGTCAGTCCCGCGGCCATGACCACGATCATTGTCTCGCCGATGGCCCTGGAGACGGCGAGGAGTATGCTCCCTATGACACCCGGCAGGGCCGCGGGCAACACCACGTAGACAACGGTTTCGGACGTGGTGGCGCCGATGGCCAGGGAGGCGTCCCGCAGGCCCTGCGGCACGGCATTGATGACATCATCGGAAAGCGATGACACAAACGGTATAATCATAATGCCCATAACAAGGCCTGCCGCCAGTGCGCTCTCTGATGAAACGTCCAGGCCTACCCTGCCGCCGATGTCCCTCAGAAAAGGCGCCACGATCAGGGCGGCGAAAAACCCGTATACAACGGTCGGAATGCCTGCGAGAATCTCCAGAAGGGGTTTGACAACGGTCCTGACCCTCTCCGCCGCATACTCCGACATGTATACCGCGGCCATCAACCCTATGGGAACGGCAACGAGCATGGCAATGGCCGAGATCATCAATGTGCCTGTCAGGAGCGGGACGACCCCGAACAGCCCGGACGCGCCGACCTGGTCTTTGCGTATGGCTATCTGGGGGCTCCACTGCAGCCCGAACAGGAAATCGGCCGGAGGTATCCGGTTGAAAAAGCGGGCGGCCTCAAATACGACCGACAGCACTATGCCGATTGTGGTGAATATGGCCACCATGGAACACAGCGCCATCATCACCTTCATGACACGCTCAACCTTTACGCGCGCCCGCATCGCGGGATTGATATGTCTCATGCCGAACCCCAGCCCCGCGGCACAGGCGGACATGACGAGTGCCGCAAGCGCCAGGAAGGCGGTGGCCTTCAGCCTGTTGTAGTGTTGCGCTGCGGCGAGCAGGAACTCAGCCGGGCTGGTGTTGACGGCATTGCCGCGGGCGAGGTTTACGATATCATTGACGACAAGCGACAGCCGCTCCGGGGGCAGGGACTGAATCTCCGGGGGCAGGCCGGAGACAACGAGGGATGTAATCACGGAAGACTGAAAGGCAAGCCACATAAGCAGTATCATGACAGCCGGCAGCGCGCACCACAGGGCGACATACCAGCCGTAGTATCCCGGCAGGGAGTGAAGCCTCCTGATCTCCCCGTTGACGGCCTTAAAAGAGCGGCTCCTGCCCGCCTGAAAACCAACGGCCGAGAGGATAAGAACTGCAACTATGAGTATCGAATATTTCATTTACATTGAAAAGTTTTTCAGACTCCTGCCGTCCCTGCGGAATTTTTCTCTCTCCTTGTCCGGCATGGGAATAAGCCCCTTGTCAACAAGGTAGCCCTCGGGCCCCCAGGCCTTTTCACTGGTAAACTCTCTGATGTATTCCTTGATACCGGGTATCATCTCTGCATGGGCCTTCTTCACATAGAAATAAAGCGGCCTCGCAAGGGGGTATTGACCGCTTGCAATGTTTTCGAATGTGGGCTCCACACCGTCAATGATACTGCCCTGTATCCTGTCCGCATTCTGGTCAAGGAACGAAAAACCGAAAATGCCGAAGGCATGGGGGTTGGCCTCGAGTTTCTTCACGATGAGCATGTCGTTCTCCCCTGCCTCGATATAAGCGCCGTCCTCACGTATGGCTTCACAGACGGCCTTGTATCTCTTTTTGTCCGTTTTTTTCATGGCCCTTATCCAACTGAATTCCCTGCACCCGCCCTGCAGCGCCAGCTCTGCAAAGGCATCCCTTGTGCCTGAGGTGGGCGGGGGGCCGAGGACTTCGATCCTGACATCCGGCAGAGCGGGGTTAACGTCCTTCCAGGTCTTATATGGATTCGGGATCAGCGACTCGCCGATGCCCGAGGGCACATCCTTGGCCAGTGCAAGAAAGAGGTCTTTACGGCTGATCCTCATCCTGGCGGCCTTGCGGGAGTTTGCAAGGACAATGCCGTCATAGCCGATCTTTATCTCGGTGATCTCCTTCACACCGTTGGCCCTGCACCTGTCGAGCTCGGATTTCTTGATGCGGCGCGAGGCATTCGTTATATCAGGGTAGCGGACGCCGATGCCCGAGCAGAACAGCTTCAGCCCGCCGCCGGAGCCGGTGGCCTCGACCTTGGGGGTCTTGAATTTCGTGGTCTTGCCGAACCGTTCCGCAACAACGGTGGCGAAAGGATACACGGTCGATGAGCCGACTATGCTGATATAATCGCGGCCTGCCGCGCCTGCGTCAGGCGCCGGCAAAGGCATCATCAGCGCTGCTGCGGCGAACAGGATTAAAACCAGCGTCGGTCCGAATGGTCTCTTCATAATACAGGCCTCCTTTTTGATGGGTTTCAGAGACATGATACCAGGGAAATGTTACAGGAATATTAAGGGGGTGTTAAGAATAAAGTAGGGTTCTAAGTTCTGAGTTCTAAGTTCTGAGTTAAGGGTGCAGTTGTCAGGGGGCAGGAAGAAACAACTCCCCCCTCCCCTGGCGGGAGGGGGTTAGGGGGAGGGGGGTGAGCTGGTATTCCCGAAGGCTAAAAGAAATCTTCGTGCCTGTAAAGAAGCGGCTCGATACCTTCGCGGGCTTCGGCATCAATGACTTCACCCACAAAGATCGTGTGATCTCCCGCATCACACGAGTTGACCACCCTGCAGTCAAGATACCCGGCGGTATCCCTCAGGATGGGAGAGCCTGTTTTGCCTGTATCATACTCAATGTCTTTGAACTTGTCGGTCTTTCTTCCGGATTTGAAGCCGAAGTGCCTTCCCTCGGCAACCTGCTTTCCGGAGAGGATGTTTACTGCAAAGACACCGCTTTCCTTGATCAGGTCATGGCTGTAGCGGGTCTTGCCTATGGAAACGGACAGGAGGGGTGGTTTGAACGACGCCCGCGCCACCCATACGGCGGTCATGCCGTTGACCTTGTCGTCCTTTTTTGTTGTTATGACAAAAACGCCGTTGAGAATCTTCCGGAATGTTTTTTCAACACCGCTCATTGCATGCCTCCTTCTTCAAAATAATAGCCGCATCGCCCCCCTGAAAGGGCTACGTCCCTTATGTCCCTGTTGTCTATCGGGAAAACGCGGCAGACCTTCAGCCGGCCCCTGCTGTAAATGCGGCACAGCTTCCTGCTGGTCAGCACAGGGCAGGTGAAGACCAGCGAGCAGCACTCTGCGCACTGGCGGCACCGTCCCCTGCGCAGGCTCAGTTGCCTCTCGACATAGTCCCTTCTGAAGTGTAAAAGGTAAAGCCTTCTTATCTTGCCGGATGCATGGATGAAGAAGGCCGACTCCCTGATGCCCCTTGCATATCCGTATATCCTGGCCAGAACCTCTCTGCATACAATCAATAATCATCCTCCCTTCTCCTTGAAACAGGTATGCTCAATTCAGCTTCCACACCGTCATCTCGCAGCCCTCTGCACCCATGGAACAACGATGTTTACGATGTCATTGTAGAAAACAAGAAATATCAGCATCAACAGCAGAAACATGCCTATCCTGTTGGCCGCGGCCAGTATCCTCTCGCTGAGAGGCCTGCCCCTGAGCGCCTCTATCGAAAGAAACATCAGATGTCCGCCGTCAAGCACGGGCACAGGAAAGAGATTCAGAATGGCAAGGTTGATGCTGATGATGGCGATGAAATTGAAATAGGTGTACGGCCCTGCCTCGGCGGCGCTCGCAGCGGCATCCATAATCAGTATGGGGCCTCCGACCTGTTTTGCCGAAAGGGCGCCCGTAAAGAGCTTTACCACGACTTCAAGTGTAAGAACGCACCATTCATACACCGCCTGCACCCCCTTGAACGGAGCATCGAATATGCTGCTGCTTTCTATCACCGTGGCATTCATCTTCTTGGAGATGCCTATCCTGCCGATCGTGACCTCCCTGCCCTTTTCATCCCTGGCCTTTACAGGCTCGGGAGTGACCCTGACCTCGATGAACCTGTCGCCTCTTTTGATCTTCAGGCTCAGCTCTTTCCCGGGACTCTTTGAGAAGATATCGGCCATTTCACCCCAGTCCCTTACAGGTGCGCCGTCAATGGCCACTATTGTATCATTGCTCTTAAGTCCGGCCCTTGCCGCCGGCGAGTCCTCTTTGACATTGTCGATGGTTGTTGTTATGCTGTCCAGCTCAGGTATCGCCACGGGCAGTTTCATGCCCAGGAATGCGGCAAAGATAAGAAACGCCAGTACAAGGTTGAAGAGGGGACCGGCAATAACGATTGCGGCCCTCTTCCATACAGGCTGGAAGTTGAATGCCCTTGCCCTGTCCTCGATGCTGATCTCTTCGCCTATGTCTTCGCCGAGGGGCTTGACATACCCGCCGAGGGGTATGGCTGAAAGCAGGTATTCCGTCTCCCCGATCCGCCTGCCGATTATTTTCGGCCCGAAACCGAGAGAGAATTTCAGCACCTTCACTCCCACAAGCTTTGCCACAAGAAAGTGGCCGAGTTCATGGAAGAAAATCAGCAGACCAAAAAGAACTACCGCCCAAAAGATTGACATATCCTCATTTCTCCGTTTATTTACCGTTTATTATTTCTTTTGCCTTCTGTCTTGCCCATTCCGACACCCTCAGGACATCTTCTATGCTCCCGGCCTTCAGGACACTGTGCTCCGACATTGTATCAGAAACAACAGCCGTGATGCCCGTAAACGGAATACGTTCTTCAAGGAATGCCTGCACCGCCACCTCATTCGCTGCATTGAGCACGCAGGGCATTGTCCCTCCTGCCCTCAGGGCCTCATAGGTCAGGGACAGGGCCGGATATTTATTGCGGTCAGGCTCTTCAAACGTAAGCTCCCTGATTCCGGCGAGATTCAGCCGTGGCAGAATGCCTCCGAGCCTGCCGGGATAGGAGAGCGCATAAGCGATCGGCCCCTTCATGTCAGGCACGGACATCTGTGCGATGACACTGCCGTCGATAAATTCCACCATGGAGTGGATTATGCTCTGCGGGTGAAGGACCACATCGATTTTCTCAAAGGGCATGTCAAACAGCCAGCATGCCTCTATTACCTCAAGCCCCTTGTTCATCAGGGTGGCGGAGTCGATGGTTATCTTTCTGCCCATGTCCCAGTTCGGATGTTTCAGTGCATCGGGGGTGACGGATTCAAGCTCGGATATGCTGCTTCTCAGAAAGGCGCCTCCCGAGGCCGTGAGGATGAGCCTTTCAACCTCGTTCATATCCCTTCCGTCAAGGCACTGGAAGACGGCGCTGTGCTCACTGTCGACCGGTATAATGGAGACCCCCTTTTTCGATGCCTCCGACATGATTATATCCCCTGCCATCACGAGTGTCTCCTTTGTTGCCAGTGCTATGTCTTTCCCCGCCTGTATGGCTGCATGGGTCGGTACGAGGCCGGCGGAGCCCGCAATTGCGGATACCACCATGTCCACACCGTCAAGCACGGCCGCCTTGATGATTCCCTGCTCGCCGGCAAGCACCTCAACGGGCAGGCCCTTTTTCCTCAGGTCTTCCGCCGCGGATTCATCCAGCACGGCGACGACATCCGGCCTGAACGCCTTTATCTGGGATTCAAGCTCCCCGATGTTGTTCCTGGCCGCAAGAGCGGCGACACTGAACCTGTCCGTGTGGCCGGAGATTACCTCAAGGGTGTTTTTGCCTATGGAGCCGGTGGAGCCCAGGATAGAAAGCCTTTTCAAAAGTACCTCACTATAATATAAAGCACCGGCCCGGATACGAGCATACCGTCGAGTTTGTCGAGTATGCCGCCGTGGCCGGGAATCAGATTACCTGAATCCTTGACACCCGCATCCCTCTTAAACATGGACTCGATCAGGTCGCCTATCATCGCCGTCAGCCCCATGACCGCGCCGATTGATACAGCGCCCTGCACCGAGAGGCCGGGGATGCCGAACATGATCTTTGACGCCCCTGCCCCCACTATGCCTCCGAGCACGCTGCCGAATGCGCCCTCGATGGTCTTGTTGGGGCTTATGGAGGGACACAGTTTGTTTTTTCCCATGTATGTGCCTATGTAATAGGCCGCGCTGTCCGATATCCAGACCGATATATAGAGAAGGAAGATATATTCCCGCCCGGATGAATCCGTCCTTATCAACCACTGAAAGCTCAGAAAACCCGCTATATAAAAAAAACCGACGGCCACGGGGCCGAGCTCCGACATGCATCCCGCAGGTGTCGCCGCAAGAAACAGCCTGAGCAGCAATAACACGAAAATCCCGATGAAGACACCTTCGGGAAGCAGCGCAGGGTAAAGGCAGGACACATACAGCAGGGAGGCAGCGATTACAAGGCCCGGCGCATACAGTCTTGCCGGCACTTTGTACATGGCATAAAACTCCCACATCGCGATGACGCCGACGGCTATAAGCAGCGCCAGGAAATAGGGCGGCGGAAGAAAATATAAATATGCGACGAGAAACGGCAGAAATATTGCGGCCACTATATGCCTTTTAACGCTGAACCCTTTTTTCCCTTTGCCTTGCATATGCGGTTCGTCCTTTCTTTCCCGGCAATGCGCCGAATCTTCTCTCGCGGCTCCGGTATTCATTGATGGCGGTTATGAATTCATTCCTGCCGAAGTCGGGCCAGAGGGTCTCTGTAAAGTAAAACTCGGAATACGCCGACTGCCAGAGAAGAAAGTTGCTCAGCCTCATCTCGCCGCTCGTGCGTATTATCAGGTCAGGTTCGGGAATCCCGGATGTATAGAGATGGGACTCCATGAGTTCCTCGGTGACCTGCTCGGGCTGCACGCCTTCTCTGATCATGTCTTTTACGGCATGCAGTATCTCTTCCCTTCCCCCGTAACTGAGCGCGCATGCAACAATGAGCCCTGTATTGTGTCTTGTCAGGTCCTCGAAGGCCGCCAGCAGTTTCTGGATTCTCACCGGCAGTTTCTCAAGATACCCGACCGCCCTGAAGATTATGTTCAGTTTATGGAGCCTGTCCATCTCTCTTCTGAGGTAAGAATCAAGGAGGCGCATCAGGGCGTTGACCTCGGCCGCAGGCCGCTTCCAGTTTTCCATTGAAAATGTATAGAATGTAACGGCCTGCAGTCCCTGCTCAATGGCCGTATCTATTATCTCGTTCACCCGCTTTACTCCGTTTCTGTGCCCCTCAATGCGCGGGAGGCCCCTCATGTTTGCCCAGCGGCCGTTTCCATCCATGATCAATGCTGCATGCCTTATGTTCATAATCGTAAACCCCGCGTTTCCCTTAACCTTCCCTCATCCTCCGTTAAATTTCCAATATCCCATCGCCTTATAGCCGTTGAACCCGCAACTCTCCTCTCACTTCTTCCCGAGATTATAATAATAAAGTGCACCGCCCTTTGAGAATTCCCCGCTGAAGGCGTTCTTTACAAACGAATACAAATCCCCTCTGGCAACAAGAAACAGTCTGTTACCGTCTATCCAGTAATCCGTGACAGTACCCGGTATCTCTTTCAGTATCAGGTTCTCCTGCATCACGGCGCCGTCCCACCACAGGGAATACACCTCCGCCCCCCTGTATCCGAGCCCCGGCATGGTTGATAATACGGGAACCTTCCTGACCACGACGACCTCCTGCCCGCGCTCCGTGTGTACGGACCTGAGCCTGGCCCTTATATACCATTTTGCATCAGGGTCATCCGTGGAACGCATCCTGTCCTTAAATCCGGAATCGAACCGCCCGTATGTCTCCTTGCTCTTCCATATGATATCACCGCCTGCGTCATAGAGCGTCAGATAACCACTGTCATCAAAGGATACCAGGCCGGGCCGGCCGTTGTTCCGCCAGTCGGCATAGGTGAAGCCGTAGATATTCACCCCTGCGGGAAGCGCGAGCGGCCTTTCGGGCTTATAATCACCCTCTCTCCATTCGCCCTCGTATACAGGTCCGCTGAATATCCCGTACGGTGCGAACTTCTGCATGAGCAGTGCATTGCCTTCGACCCTCAGGAAATACGGCATACCCGTTCTGATCTTTACGTATCCCTCAGAGGGGTCATATTCCATTACATATGAATTTATCCAGCCGCCCATGGAGTTTATCAGGCTGCTGTCCGAGTCACGGCCGGTCATGGATGTGACGAATATCTCGGCCCTTCCGTTATTGTTAAGGTCAAGGACATCTATCGAGAGGTGCTTTTCCGAGGGACTGCCTTTTATCAGCCACAATTCACGGAGGTCGTCTTTAAGCTCGTAAATTCTTATATCAGCGCCGTCACTTATAACAATCTCTTTCCGCCCGTTGCCGTCCACATCACCCATGGCGATCAACCGTCCGCCCTCAAGCGCGTATTCGCCCCACGGCTCCGTATCAACCGCGGCGGAAAATATAAACTCCTCATCAGGCCCCGCCATCCTCACGACACGGGGGGCGGCCGGTTGCTTGACCTCACCGAACATCTTTGCGTCTTCTGTCCAGTAGAGTCTTATATCCAGGAACCTCGTATCATCCTCAACAGGCGTGGACAATATGAGGAATGCCTCTGCGCCGAGCCTTCCGGCAAGTTCCGACAGTTCCGCGGGCTCATAAGTGGCGGTGTACGTCTCCAGGATATCAAACCTTCCGGAACCCTTCAGGGATTCATAAAACGCCTCTGACAGCGCCCAGTCGGCCTTCCTCTCCTGAAAGAATGCGAGTTTTATCTTTGAAGACGTAATCCTGACCTTATCACCTCTTTTAATATCTCCCCGGATTATTGTGCAGAGATACGAGCCGTCCGACCCGTCCTTCCGTCTCACCTCTATTGTCCCCGTAAGGTCGGTCCTGCCGATCATCTCGTTTGTTACGGGATGATAAAACGGTGCGCCCTGCCTGAACACGGAAAAACGCATGCCTTTTTTTATGCCTTTATCCGCCTCAAGTCTGATCCTTGCAACCCCTTTCCCGACCCGCAGCACGGTCCCGCTTGACGGCAGGAAATATTCCAGCACCAGGTCTCTTGCCTTATTCACCTCAGCGGAAATCCCGGGGGTGACTTTCTCTCCTGCAGGGCCCGGCGGCTCCGTGCCTGCAGGGGCATCACCGGAGGCCTGTATTACAGGGATGAGGACCAAAACAAGTGTTAACAGGGCGACATGAAGTCTTCTCATTATTTTCAGCAAAAACCGGATAATTTTTATTCAGCTTAACATTATAACTTATTCAAGAGTTCTTATCCAATTACGCCTGCACGTGCCAACAGCAGCAACCCATAACTCCCCCCTCCCGGAAGGGAGGGTACTTGTTTCACTGAGAACTTTGAACTCAGAACTTAGAACAAGGGACGGAAAGACTCGGCCGTGGAAAACAGCCGGATTAAGGCAGTGAAAAACCGGGGAGCTTCCCTATGAGGTATTTGAAATCCTTGTCCTCAAAACTCACGCCGCCGCCCACATATATCCCCCTCCGGCTGGAATTAAGGAGGTTGTCGACACCGCTGCTTATAAAGACGTACTTGAAGACACTGTAGTCAAGCCCCACCCTTGCATGCGCCCTCTCCGCCTCTGCCTCTTTTGCGCTTAAATCCCATAGGTCGAACTTCAGCCTGCCGCGGTCACGGTAGAAAAAGTAATCCGCGCCGAATCCGAAGGTGTTCTCCATCAGCCCGATCCTGAGGGCGAAGTCTTCAATCCTCTTTGCAAACTGGGCGCTGAACTCGACCTCGCTCTTTATCTCCTCTTCCGTTGTGGTGACCCCGTCTATGGTGGTATATGTCGTCTGCACCGACCCCTTCGGGTCAGAGACGACACCGAGTATGTAGTACTTGTCCCTTTCGGGCTGCAGCGTCAGGTCAAAGTATCCCTTCCATTTGGATTCACTCGTGTTGTATTCAGTACGGAACTCCATGAACGTCCGGAGCCTGCCGAGGACTTCAAGGGACTTGCGCGCCTCCTCCGAAACCCTGCTGAGGGAGTCATAGAGCTTCTTGTCCGTGACGAGTTTTCCCATTGTCCCCTCTCCGCGCTCTATCCCCCGGGCGATATTCCCTATCGAGCGCGAAACCTCCCTGAAATTCTCCACGCCTTCCCTGAGAGTCTCCCGGTTCTCCTCGAGCACCTCCCGGAGTTCATTGGACGCCTGGCTGAGATTGTCTATAAGTGACGGCCCCTTGTCGTTTATATTGCTCACTATCCTGTCCATGTTATCCAGGAGCCGGGGGCCCTTGCTGCCGAGCGCCTTCGTGAATTCGTCCAGTTGGGCGATTATCCTGTTCAGGGGTTCCCTGTTGTCTGTTGAAATATCCCTGAGATTCCTCGTGAGAATCGTGAGGTTGTGTATCGACTCCCTGAGCTCATCCCTCTCGGTCTCTCCGAATACATTGTTGATGCTTGCGGTCAATTCACTTACATGCGAGGCCGCTGATGAGAGCTGGTTTGCAAGCCTGTCGATATTAGCCGCAGGCACGGCGTGTGTTATCGTATCACCCGACTTCAGGAGGGGTTCATCAGGGGTGCCGGTGGAGAGCGCGACATACTTGTCGCCCAGCAGGCCGGTCATCCTCAGGTATGCCGTTGCATTCCTGTATATCTTTATGTCGGGATTTATGAGGAGCGTAAGCCTCGCCTTGCCGTCCACAAGCGTGACACTGTCGACTATTCCTGCCTCAACACCGGCGATCTTGACGCGTGACTTTTCATCAAGCCCGCTTATATCGTCAAAGACCACATACAGTTTGTAGCCCTTTTCCCACAGAAAAGGCAGGCTGCCGACCTTGAAGGTCATGTAGGAAAGCACGAGGATTACTATAATTGCAAAGATTC